>JBCCFU010000098.1:0-5237 GCA_039029575.1 Bacteroidota bacterium
AAAAGACAACCAGGTTACCGTTTTAATGAAATAGGCTTTTTCGGTCCATAAAGTAAATTTTTAAGGGATTAAAATGAGGCTAAGGAATTTGATTTTTTTCAAGAGATATCCCTTAACTTAGTAACACAATGCAACCAAACCTATCGACTCCCCCTCACCATGCGGAAAAAAAGCCTATGCCTCCTCTTCGTATCGTGCTGGACGATCTCCCTCCATGGCACATTACAAACCCAGCCATCCCACAAAAGCTCTTTCCACAAAAACAGAGACTCCATCACACATGCCCATGACAAACAAGCAACGTACGCTATAAAGACAGTGGAAGTAGACGAAGTCAACAAAACCACCGAAAATGCCCTGAGCCTACAAAACGATGCAGAAAAAAAGCAGCGAAAAGAAGAGATGGTAGTGGATGCACTGAAAACAGGCATAGAGCTCAGTGTGGCCGCAGCCGATTGTTTAACAACCGCTCCCATAGCCATGATAGGTGCTATCAACACTGGTTTTCAACACTACCAAACACTCCTATATTTAGCTAAACAAAAAGGTCACAAAGAGATGATTGATTTGCTGGAGGGAGGGGGCATCTTTAGCTTTTTTGGGCGTTGAGCTCTTGGATCTTTTTTTCAGCCTGTTCTTTGGTAATAAACCCTTCTTTAAGAAAATCCTTGATAGCCTGTATGCCTTGTTGCAAGCCTTGTTGCTTGCCTTCTTTCAAAGCTTCTACTTTAACCTTTCTGGTGGCTTTTTTCACTTCTTTTTTCAATTCTTTTTTCACTTCTTTCTGTATTGCATGCTCAAACATAATTTTATAATCGTTAGCAGTTTTAGGGTCTAATTTACTAAATTTTTCTAAAAATTCAGATGCTTCGTGCTTATCATTCGTTGCCATGTAGTCAATGTTTTCATCATCGTCTTGTCCATGCTTCTTCATGAGCTCCCAAATATCGGGCAGAAATTCACAATATTCACCTTTAGCCTGTTGTTTCATGATTATTTGTGGGGCGGCGGCGGCTTCCTGTCTTTTTAGTTTTTCTATTTCTTCTTTAGGCAAATTAATCAAAAAAGGTGATTTTAAAGCCACATCACAATACAAACCGAAGTCTTGAAATAGCTCTGCAATGCTTTTGGCACTTGTCCATTTTTCTTTTCCGTGATACAAAACGAACGTTAGAATTAAAGGTATCTTTTTATATCCTCTTTTGAAGTTTACACGACTGATTGCAACGTGATATTCCCACACGCGTATTGCCATGTTTTTATCGTGCGTGCTTTGTGATTCTAGGTGTATCCATGCGTAAATTCTTTCCCCTTGCATATTTTCAACGGAATAAATTACGGCAGCTCTTCGTTTGCTTCTGTATCGTGACGGTACAAGGTCATTGCTTTCTACACGCACTGTTGACAGATCTATTTTTTCTAGCACCTTTTTTGGTAGGTTGTGTTTTAGAAAATCGCGCGCTACATTCTCAGATGTGAAATTGTGCTTGAAATTTTCGTCGTGTATGTTTCCCTTTTTGTTTCCCATAAAGCAAATGTAAAGTATATCGTTGAAAGATGGGTATAATTGTATGTTTGATATAGGAAAAAAATTTTATTTAGTATCATGAGAAGAAAAGAGAAAAGTAACAAGCTACTTTATGTCAGTATATTAATAGAAGCTCATAGTACTATGCTTGATATACAACGATATTATGCAGGTGTTGAGTCTGAACCTCTTAATCAAGGTGAGACACTGGATAGATTGTTGGTTGACTATAGAGATATTCTAAAAAGCCAAGGAAAAATTAAATAAATCTTCTTGGTTAGGCGAGTCTGCCTACTTGTTTATCTCCTTTTTTTGTTTTCCATAAAGCAAGCGATAACGTAATACCAGAGGAGTTTCGTGAATTAATGTATCAATTTGGTGATCAAGTTGATACGAATACGCTGGAACTTAATTTTCTCAAGCGGCATTTTCTACCAGGGTATAGAAAGGAAGAAAAAAAGACAACCAGGTTACCGTTTTAATGAAATAGGCTTTTTCGGTCCATAAAGCAAATTTTTAAGGGATTAAAATGAGGCTAAAGAATTTGATTTTTTTCAAGAGATATCCCTTAACTTAGTAACACAACGAAACCAAACCTATCGACTCCCCTCACCATGTATAAAAAAAGACTACGCCTCCTCTTCGTATCATGCTGGACGATCTCCCTCCATGGCACATTACAAACCCAACCATCCCACAAAAGCTCTTTCCACAAAAACAGGGCCGCCATCACACATGCCCATGACAAACAAGCAAGGTACGCTATAAAGACAGTGGAAGTAGACGAAGTCAACAAAACCACCGAAAATGCCCTGAGCCTACAAAACGATGCAGAAGAAAAGCAGCGAAAAGAAGAGGTCGCAGTGGATGTATTTGCCAAAAGTGTAGAAGTTGGTGTAGCTCTAGCAGATCTTGGCACAACAGCTATCCCCACTATAATAGGCACCATCAACACTGGTCGTCAACACTACCAAGCACACAAACAGCACAAACAAAAAGTAGCAGAGATGGTAGATATCCACAACATCCTCTCCGTTGACAATCAAAAATACAGCAGGCAAAAACCACCATTGCCCTTTCAAGACAACTTTCCACCCCTTGATGAAGAGAAAAAAGAAGACACCCCCTCTTGGCAATACCAAGACTTTGACCTCTCTGACTCTGAGAAAAAGCCATTGTACGCCCATCAAATGAAACGGTCTTTCCAATCCCAACACGCCGAAGAAGAAGAAAAATACGATCCCTATGGGGAGCCTCTGCCCTCCCAACCCTTGCCCACTACCCTCATCGACACCGAAGCACTCATCGAACACGACATCCTTATTCCCCTCAAAAAAAATGCGCGACCCGATTCCGACACGCTCCTTTTTACCATTGCCAATACTACCTATGAGTTTATACCACCCCCTCAAGCCCTTATCCTTGCCGACGCGCACGAAGAGCGCGAGTTTGAAGAGGTTCTCTATGACCTCCACCAAAGAAAAAACAAAAAGAGCTCAGCACTCCCCATGCGTGGACTCACCACCCTCTTCGACTGTTCTGAGTCACAAGTGCACGCCACCAGCCTAGCCACATCAAATCAAAACCACTCCCTTCCCGCACACCTACAAAACCAGCTCATTAAACTCCACAACCACCTTCGATCCCTAAAAATTCACTCCCAAGCCCAAAGCCTTCTTGAAAGGAAAAAATACCAAAACAAAAAAGTCTTCGCCAAGGCCCTCCACGACTTCCTCCAAACCCAAAAAGAGAAAATCGACGGAGAGCTTCACGAAAACAACAAAGAGATCGGCAAGCAAGCCCTCTCCGCAGCCCTCTCCGCAGCCCACACCCTCTACAAAGGCATAGAAAGCTTGGATGCCCTCAACATCGCCGCTGAAGCCTTTAAAACCTATCGCAAACGAGAGACCCTCCACTTCATCCAAAGAGAACTCTATGCCGCTGATGATGCCTACCAAAGGCTCGGTTCACAAACCACCACGAGCACCTACTACACCCTCTCCACCGCCTGTCATGACAGCCTACAAGCCGAAGACCTTGCTCGCTACGGCAACCTTATCATCGCCCTGGCCGCCATGCAGACGAACCTCGAAGAGCTTGCTACCCTTTTCCGTACCACCCAAGAAATCATGCAAGACTTTTTGGAAACGTATGAAATCTATATTTTTGATGAAAGCACTTTTAGTCGAATCTCTGCCCTTTCCCTCACAAAGGAAGACTCCAAACAACTATGGGACTACCTCCACCAAACTCCCCTCGTAGCAGGTTGCTGCTGCAAAAGCTCTTTTTACGTACTCGTCCACGGCAAGATCAACGTCACCCTTATCCAAAAGTGGACACAATATGAAACACCCTTGATCAACCACCTTCAAGAAAGCCAAAAACCCCAGCTCCACAAAAAACAAGCCGAGACCATCACCGCCTACCTCAAACTCTTTCCCAAGACCATGAACAAAAAAGAAAGGAGCCACCTCAAAAAAGCGCTCAAAGCGCAGATGGAAGAACGCCTTATACACCTCAAGGAGATGCTTATCGACATCATGGCACTCAACATCGAGCACATGGATCCAGTAGTCAAAGTACGCAACGAAAACCTTAAAAAGAAGATAGCACAAATAAGCCCTGCACAAAAACATCCCAGAAAGCTCCAACGCGCCAGGCGCACCTTAGCAGGCATGAATTTTGCCGACACCCAAGGACAAAGAACCATCCATATTATAGCCGCACACGGAACCCCTGAGATGCTTTTTGAACTCATACGAACACATAGCCTAGACCCTGAGATGCTCAAGGCGTATGTGAACATTAAGGATGATGAAAAACGAACCCCCCTCCACCACACAGTCAATCACAACAAAGCCGACAATGTACACACCTTGCTAAGATACCAAGAGACAATGCACATAAGTATAGAAAATGACCCTCTACTGATATGGGCGATAAAAAGAAGAAAATCAGCACTTACCCAAGCCATTGTCACCTCTAAAAGAGATGATTTTATCCATGTGCAAGATAAAAACAAAGAAACCCCGCTCCACTACGTAGCAGCAAAAGGAGATGCAGACATGGTCAAGCTTCTTTTGGACAATGGGGCAAAGGCTTCCATCAATGTGCAAGATAAAGATAAAAAAAACCCGCTCCACTGGGCAGCAGCAAAAGGAGATGCAGCGACCGTCAAGCTTCTTTTGGACTACGGGGCAGGGGCTTCCATCAATGTGCAATCTGATTATGGCAAAACCCCGCTCCACTTCGCAGTAGAAAAAGGAGATGTAGACATGGTCAAGCTTCTTTTGGACAATGGGGCGAAGCCTATTAAAATAGACCGTCAACCTTTATTGATATGGGCCATAAATAAAGGCAAAGAAGCACTGATTCAAGTCATTGCTGAATCTAAAAGAGATGATTTTATCAATGTGCAAGATAAACGGGGGAACACCCCACTCCACTTCGCAGCATGGAAAGGAGATGCAGCGATGATCAAACTTCTTTTGAACAATAGGGCAAAGGCTTCCATCAATGTGCAAGATAAAGATAAAAGAACCCCGCTCCACTTCGCAGTAGAAAAAGGAGATGTAGACATGGTCGAGCTTCTTTTGGACTACGGGGCAGAGGCTTCCATCAATGTGCAATCTGATTATGGCAAAACCCCGCTCCACTTCGCAGTAGAAAAAGGAGATGTAGACATGGTCAAGCTTCTTTTGGACAATGG
>JBCCFU010000099.1:0-5236 GCA_039029575.1 Bacteroidota bacterium
AATAAAAGTAGGTATCTAGTATCGATATATAAAGTATCATTGAAAAAATATTCTAGTGCCCTACTATCAAATGCTCCTTAGAGTCAATCTTGAAAAACATCACTTTTTCCCGGGGTAGTGTCGTCTTTATTCGATATAATACCATTGAGTATATTGTAATCATCATCTTCTTCTGTGCCACTCTCATGCTTTATCATTGTTTGCGTACTTGTTTCTTCAACATTGTTGCCTGTATATGAGAACTCCTCTTCTTCCTCCTCGTCTTCTTCAGATATCTCTTTGAGATTTTTGGATATTAAAACTAGTTTTTCTGACTTATCATCTTTCTTCGGAAGAATCTCATGGATAGCTCCGATATTTATAAGTTCTTCTGTTAATTTTCGCGTCAAACTTTTTTTGCTATTCTCTTCTTCCTCTATCATTTCTCTTTTTTCCTCTTCCTTTTCATCATTCACTTCCACTGCTTCGTAAGTGTTACCAGAATCGCAATTTACAGGCGTTCCTTTAAGCGAGGGTTTATCTTTGGAGTCTACAGGATAAAGACTTGGCTCTCCTTGATGAGCACCATTCTTTGGGATGGTGTATCCAGGTGAATTGGGTGAATTTTTTGTTTGATCGTAATATCCTTGCCCAAAAGAGGATCTAGGCTTTTTGATACCAAGGCTGATGGCAGAGAAAGAGCTGTCGTCAAGATCATTTTTTCTTTTCTTACAATAGTAAAACAAGCTGATACCGACGATGATAAGACAACATAAACTTCCTGTCACGACAAAGATGATCGTAAGCGTCGGAGGAAAAGCGGGATCAGAGACAGGCGCAGATAAAGCATCTTCACTTTCTACCGGGGCAGAGGTAGATAAAGTATCGTCACTCTCTACGGAGGCAGACTTTATCTGTAAGGAGATGTGGAGAGTGTTCTCGTTCTCTCTCGGATCCTTGGCTGTCACTAAGATCCAGTAAAAGTTTACGTCTTCTTCTTGTGGGGTACCTACGAAGACACCTCCGTCTGGCTTTGGGATGAAGTGTAACCAGCTAGGTAACACACTACTCCCATCGTGGCTTGGGAGAGTCGCTGTGATGGTGAGCTTTTCGCCTTCAGGATCGACGAAGGTGCGATTTAAAGCAAACTCTAGGGGAGTACCTGCTTTAAAGATTTGAGGAGCTACCTTGTTGATGATTTGGGGAGGGAGGTTGTGGGTTGGTCCATGGGTTGGTAGGGTTGTGGGACTAGGGGTAGGCATGAGACTAGGAGAGAATGTAGGCCGATGGGTAGGAGGAATGGTAGGGTTGTGGCTTGGGTCGTGACTGGGAGAATTGGTAGGTAGCAAGGAAGGCTTAGTGGTGGGTTCCCTAGTCGGCCTAGGGGTTGGTGGGAGGCTAGGTAAATCGGTGGGATGGGGAGAGGGTGGAGAAGAAGGAGCTGAAGTAGGTGGCAGGGAGGGGCCTTTTGAAGGACGTGCACTAGGGGTTAGGCTAGGTGCGATGGAAGGAGCTATACTAGGAGAGAAGGAAGGGGAGGCCGAAGGAGCCACCGTAGGATGTGCTGTAGGAGCATAGGTATGAAACACCTGCATCAGAAGATCTTCAGTAGGTGTGATCAGCATCTGCATGGAGACACTCTCATAGCTAAGGTCGGCGCTACTCCGTGTGCTACCTGTGATATTGAGGCGTACGAAAGAGATGCTACGCGTCTCAAGACAATCACCTACCGTCTGCCCTAGGTGGTCTATGTCGACAATCCACCCATTCTTAGCCCCACCTGTTTCACTAGTATACCCAGCCAGTGACAATTTCTGATCGGCGGCTTCTCGCACGTCATACCATACACCTTCCACCTCCCCGCTATACCTATGACTCCACATCATAGAGGACTGTTGTGGGTCAACCTTTAACAGATAACCAGCTTTGAAAAGAAAGACATAACCCCCATCATACGTGTCAGTGAAACCATAGAATACTTCTTCATAAAAGGTACCAAAGGTACTGCCCAAGCGAGGCTGCCATGTCGGGCTATACTCTATGAAAAAAAGGTCCGCCCCTCCTCTACCAGACGTGTCTGTCGTACCTCCTATACGCCAACTGCGATTTACACCTTCTCGAGCCAAAAAGCCTTTTTCTATGCCACTGCCTCCCCAAGTGAAGTTTTCTAATAAGTCACCATCGTCATCTATCTCAAGAAACAAAGCATCTTCTTGACCTGCTGTCCCAGAACTGTTCGTCTGGGCAGCAATGCGGAAGGTGTCAAAGCTAGTTTTATAAACAGCAGAGTTTCCTTGACTGCCTTCATCATCCCCAAAGGCTTCCTTTTGATTTCCGCCTGCTACTTTCTCCCAAACGACCTTTTTATGCTGATCTAGTTTGAAGATATGCAAGCTTTGTATCCCGGGTCCCACGCTTGTAGTAGTACTAAAGAAAAGATGCCCGCCATCTCCCGTCGGTATCATGGTATAACCTCGCTCGTTTCCAAGACCTCCTTTGGTGTTGAAATAGCGTATGTCTCCGTTGCTACCATCCAACTGGATGATCATGATGTTGGCAAGAGCTATCCCTATACTTTCCGTATAGCCTATAAACCATAGAAGCCCCGCTTTTTCTTCATAAACGAAGTTGACCTTTTCGACGAGGTAGCCTCCCAGACTTTTCTGCCAGACAACAGCATTGTTGGCATCAGCTTTGATAGCAAGGACGTTAGTGCTGCCTTGGTTGCCCATAGAAGTCCTTCCAACATATACCTTACCGCCATCTTTTGTTTCAAAGGTACCATACAGCGCTTCAAACGTTGAGCCTTTTAAAATATTTATAAGGGTAGTATTACCACCATAGTCACATGGGTTGCTGTCCGTCAAGAAGACATCTACAGAAGAAAAGTGTATACGTATGCTGGGGACGATGGGTGTGCTGAGGGTGGTGCTAAGGGGGATGATGACCGGGTTTTGGACACTCCGCTGCACAAAGCTATTAACCCCAAAGCCATTAAACAGACTCCCCTCTACTGGAGTGCTCATTAAAATGACGGCACCTTCTCTATCGCTAAGGGTCATGAGCTGACCTTTGGTGGTTTTGATCAATTGAACTGCAGTATGATTGTACGGTTGATAGGTCGTCTGTTGGTTAGTGATCTGATAGTTTTCCGTATCAAGGAGTAGCATAAAAAGCTGAGAATCTGGATAAGCAAAAGCTAGACTGTCTCCAAAGAGAGCGACCTTACCTCTATCCGTTCGTTCCAAGGCTAGCGGGTGATCATCTGCTGGTGTGCCAAAGGTAGAAGCGTTGATAAAAGTGCCACCGAAGCCCCATTCCGCCAGCCAGCCGTCGTTTGCTTCCTGCGTAGCATTGTAGGTCAACCCCATGGCAAGCAACGTTTGATCGTCTGAGATCATGAGCGACTGCCCTTTCGTATCATCGCCTATGCCTAAAAGGTTCATCCAGCGAGGACTGCCTGCCATCGTGTAGCTAGCTGTCAAAGCGTAACCTACTACTGTATCGTTGAACCAGTTGCTAAGGAGGAAAAGGTCGCTGAAGCCGTTTTGCAAAAGCGAGACCGCCCGCTTTTTGCCATCCCCTCCTATCAGGTTCGTCCAACTGTGTTTAAATTCCTCGGTAAGCAACGTCAAAGCTATGTCAAAGTCCCCATCCTGTCGATAACCGTCCGTCATACTTAGGATCGCAAAATATCTTTCAGCCGTTCGTAAGATATCTTTCGCATGATAACTGCCAACACCTCGCAAGCTTTTATACATCTGCATACCCCCCTCATCCACCGTCCACTCCGTAAATATAATATTCGTGTTTTCCGTGTCAGGATCCTTCACATGGGCCATCACTAAAAAGATCTGATTGTCTATGGGGACGAGGCGACTCCCTAACGCAGCGTCTGTACCGTAAATCTCTTGTGACCATACTACCGTACCGTTGGATACTGCCTTGTTGATGGCCACCACACCTTGGCTCTCATCTACATGCCGTGAAGCATCGGTGAAGATATAGTCACCATCGCCTACCTCAAGAAGATCATGCCCTTGCAGCCTCCTTTCATTGCTCTCTATCGTCGTCATAAAAGGAGCTTCCGCTCCCTCAAGCGTTCGCCTTCTGTGCTGATCAGACGAAAAAGGGATATCTATAACAGATAACTCCTCAGATATGTCGCGATGATAAGAAGCTGCCCCCAATGTTGAAGGGAAATCTGCAAAACTAAAAAGTGATTCGTGTGCAGGACGAACACTTTTGTAAAGGGGGCTAGCTTCTTTGCTAGAAGTCAAAGTGACCAGCATGATCCAGAGTTTGGTGGCCATTTCCCATGGTTTGACAGGTGCTGCATTGGTAGGTTGGGGGATCGTAAAGCAGAAGCTTGCTACAAGGGTGCTCAGTGAACGGATCTTCATCTTTTAAAGGGTATAGGAGAAAGAGGCAAAGGCTCATTCGCGTACTTACCTCGAAACGAATATAAGAAAATTCTATCAAAAAATATAAAATTAACCTACAAATTCAGTCTGAAGTACGTTTAAATTACAAATAGCGTCGTTACATCACAGGCAAATAAAAAAGCAAGCATCACCTTAAAAATGAAATGGCAGCATCCACCTTTCCCTCCCCAGAGACGATAAAATATCTTTCAAAAATAAACAAAATTTGCACTTACTCACTACCTATACTTTCTAAAAACTTTTACCCCCTTGTCCTTGAAAAGCTCATAAAGAATACTAAAAGCATTATAAGCCTCACATTGAGTTTCATCTATCTCATATATCTCAAGTTTTTTTGTAACAATCACAATCTTTCGTTTGTAATCATCCGCCATAGCTCCTTTGTCCACAGAGTAATGTATATCTGCCATAGAAAACGGGTCTTTTTCTAGAAAACTCACCGATTCTTTCGAAGACATACGTATCGTAATCCAATCAACATAGGCGATCTTGTCATATTTTATCTCATAGCTTGTGGGATACTCCTCATCAAGCACCGGCAAAACGAAAATCTTTTTTTTGCAAATAATAAACTGATTTATGTCTGTTACTGTAAGTCCAAAATAAAGAACAAGAAAAATAACCAATAACCCTAACAAAATTACTAACTTAGCAGAAAAGTCATACTATATAAAAAGAGTGCACTCAGGGGTTCTGTCATGACGCTTTATTCGGGTGCTGATGATGTTTACAGTCATCAGGTTCGTATTGTGCTTGCGGAAAAGGGTGTTGGTGTGGACGTTTTGACCCTTGATCAGGATAAGCCTTGTGAG
>JBCCFU010000100.1:0-5163 GCA_039029575.1 Bacteroidota bacterium
AGTGACTATGATGTTGTTACACACCTCTTTCTTCTAGCATCTCTTCCACGTCTCAGTTGCTTTTGACGTATTTTAGGTAACAGCGAATGGCTCATATTATGATGTCTTGTTTGAATTGGCGGTGTTTAAATAGGTTCATTGTAAGCGGGGGGCAGAGGTTAAATTGAATCCCAAAAGTTAACTCTTACAGCTCTATAAAATCAAGTTTGCGACAGATCCAAAAGTTTTCCAATAGCATAGGGAATAGAGCACATACCTTTCCTTGAAAAAGACTCAAAGGATGCATGTAATTTTGGATAAATAGCAAATTATCCATTAAAAAGTTGCAAACCATACGATAGCGCACTAATTTTGCCACTCGTAACCCAAAGACAGGTTACCCCGAAACCATTTTAGCAACATGTATCACTATAAGACAGATGCCACCAAACCCCAAGATATCGACCCAGCGTGGTGGATCGTAGATGCCACAAACGAGACAGTAGGACGTATCGCTAGTAAAATTTCAACCTATTTGCAAGGCAAGCACAAGGCCTGCTATAGCTCACATATCAATTGTGGAGACAAGGTCATCGTCATCAACGCGGAGAAAATACGTTTTACAGGTAAGAAGATGAACAACAAGACCTACTTAAGACATACAGGCTATCCGGGTGGCCAGCGTTCGCAAACTCCTAAAGATCTTCTCAGAAAAGGTAAAGGGGAGGAAATACTCACCCGAGCGATCAAAGGCATGCTCCCTAAAAATAAACTAAGGAAGCCTTTTATGGAGAACCTCATCGTGTGCAAAGGCGCTGAACACAAGCATGAAGCGCAACAACCCAAAGCTTTACCCCTTACTTAATTTATCATGGAAAAAATATATGCAAAAGGCGGACGCAAAACAGCTACCGCACGTGCTTTCCTCTCTAAAGCACAAGGAAGCGAAAACAATATCAAAGTCAATAAAAAGCCATTCGAAAAATATTTTACAAACCCCATCGATCAAAAAAAACTTTTAGTCCCTCTAGAAGTACTCAAAGGACGCGAAGACATCAACCCTGAAGAAAGATATGATATCTACGTCACCGTTAAAGGAGGAGGTACTACAGGGCAAACTGAAGCTATTGTACACGCGATCGCATGCGCCCTTTCAGCACTAGGAGAACCCTACAAATCGGCGATGAAGAGAAAAAAACTACTTACTCGTGACCCACGTATGACAGAATCCAAGAAATATGGACTCAAAAAAGCCCGTAAGACAGAACAATGGGTCAAACGTTAACACAAATCATCCTTTATACCTTAAAACTATTACAACATATGAGCATTCCTACCTTTGAAAAAATGCTGAAAAGTCGCCTGCATGTGGGACACCTGGCAAGCAAATGGAACCCTAACTTTAAACCTTTTGTCTTGACAAAAAGGAACGAGCGGCATGTTATCAACTTAGAAAAAACGCAAGAATGCCTACTAGATGCTGCGAAGGTAATGCAAAAAATTGTCCAACAAGGCGGCAAAATACTATTCGTCGGCACGAAAAGACAAGCGCGTACCTCTATCATCGAAGCAGCCAAAGCACTTGAAGCGCTCTATATAACAGAAAGATGGTTAGGAGGAACCCTTACCAACTTTGGAACTATCTATAAGTCTATTAAGAAACTCTCTAAAATAGATGAACTCGAAGATGACCCTTCCTATAAAAACCTTACAAAAAAAGAACAATCTACGCTAAAAGGTAAAAAAGCAAAGCTAGAGATCAACCTCGCAGGTATTAGAGAAATAAAAAGGCCTCCTCAAGCCCTCTTTATCGTCGATATTAAAAAAGAAATCACAGCTGTTCGAGAAGCAAAAAGCCTCGGGATCCCGATCATCGGGATCGTAGATAGTAACTCCGATCCCGAGATGGTCGACTACCCTATCCCAGCCAACGACGACTCCAAAGCGTCTATTCAACTCATACTTGAATACCTTACTCAAGCTGTTCGACCAAGCTTAGACATATGGAAACAAGCAAAACATGGCCTGGAAGATGAAGAAACGAAGCCTGAGATCAAAACATCAGCACAAAAAGAAACACCGAAGGTAGTTGCTCAAAAAACAGTCACACCTAGCGAAGAGGGCAAGGCTACCACTACCCAAAAAGAAACGCCCAAGGTAGCTGCTCAACAACCAGTCACACCTAGCAAAGAGGGCAAGGCTACCACTACCCAAAAAGAAACACCAAAAGTAGTTGCTCAAAAAACAGCTGCACCTAGCGAAGAGGGCAAGGCTACCACTACTCAAAAAGAAATGCCCAAAGTAGCTGCTCAACAACCAGCCACACCTAACGAAAAGGTTAAAACTACCACTGAAAAGGATATTTCTACAAAGAATAAATAAATACTTGCTATGGATAAAACAGCCAAACTCGCCGCCCTTAAAACATTAAGAAAAAAGACCCGTTCAGGTGTCATGGACTGTAGCGAAGCTTTAAAAGCGGCAGAAGGTAATATAGAGAAAGCCATCGACCTTCTATACATAAAAGCACAAAAAAAAGTAGAGAAGCTAAGAAAAAACGAAACAACCCAACATTTCGTCTTTGGAGGCACCAACACCCAAAAAGACGAAGGGGTCCTCATACAGCTCTCCTGCCAAACCGACTTCGTAGGCAACGATTCGGACTTCGTCGAGCTAGCCAATAAAATCGTTGACATAGCCCTTAACCAAAGCCCAGCTACCCCACAAGCCCTTCTTGAAAAAAAGATAGGCAGCCAAACAGCACAAGAAAAAATCGAATTTTGGATGGCAGCCTTTGGAGAAAACATCGTCCTCTCAGGTTATCAACGTCTCAAAGATGAACATATCACATGCTTTGTACACTCGAACAAAAAGTCAGCAAGCCTTGTAGCGACCAACAGCAAGACCCTCAACAAAGAGCAAGAAGAAGCACTACATCATGTAGCCATGCAGATCACCACCAGCAAACCGATGGCCATCACCCCACAAGAAGTAGCCGATAAGTTACAAGCAGGCGGTAAAAAGATACCCAACATCGAAAAGATAGCGGAAAGCAAAGCCCTGCTTACCCAGCCTTTCTTTCAAAACGAAGCACAAACCATCGAACAGTACTTACAAGAAAAAGCACCTACTATCGAGATAAAAGCCTTCCTGCGTATACCACAAGGAAAAAAATAGCACAACCCTTTCTTCTATCCATCTCCCCTATTTTTTCATACCCTTCTCTCTCTTCTCTTTTTCTTCCTCTTCCTTGGACTGCTTAGTAGCCCATCGATGTAAGAGCAACGCTCCCACACTGAGTGTCAGAAGTCCAGCGACCTTTCCTCTATACGATGTCTCCTCTTCCTCAAACTCGAAAGACATAATCTCCGTCTCCAAAGAGAGCATATCCGAAGAAGGATTTGTATACGCAAATGGTATCACCTTACTTCCCTCTCTACTATCCTTTACCTTAAGCAGCACTTGTGCATCTTCATCCAACACTTCATCTTCGATGATATCTTCCACTTCAAGCATACCCATTGACTTTGTGTGGATCTTTATATTTTTCACCATCCCCTGGTCTAACATCATCTGCAAGCGATAAAAAAGATAGCGACGCTCCGTATCCGTCTGAAAGTTGGTAGACCATGTACGCAAACGATCGAGGAAAAACTCATCCGACCACAACGTATCCATGATGATTTTATGATGGTTGAAGCCATGGTTAGCCCCGACCTTAAAGTTCACCCCTCCCTTCTCTTTTACAATAGCCTTCATCATCTTGATATAGATACGCAGCTCTAGGTACTTATCGCAAAAGCACTTATAGCGTTGTCTCCACTTCGTATTGTGTCCTATAAGACTTCTTAGGGAATGATCTCTTTCTTCTGCTAGCAAGTCGTCGATCAAAGAGATCTCTATATAAGCGTCATGCAGTTCGTTGAAAAGATGTCTATACTGTTCTTGGTAAATTTGCTTAAGCACCGGCGGGCCCGTAAAGTCATCCTGAGCCTCTCGGAGACGCTCTACAATCTTTTTAGCTCCTTTGTTGAACAAGAGGAAGTCACTCACAGGTAGGTAAAAAAAAGCGTCCGCATATTTTTGTTTGGAAAAATAGATAACCTGGAGCATCATAAACTCAGTGTTTGACCCTTTCCTTGTAAGCGTCTCTTCGGTGTAGCGATAGTCGCAGCTGGCAATGTTGGCAAGGTTGCCGTCTCCATCTTTGATATGCTTGGTAAGGATATAGCACGTATTTTTCCCTTTTTGTGGATAGACCTTTGTTTGGTTAAAGTAGTCCAAAGTATTCTCACTTATCTCTATGTAGAGCTTTTGTTCTTTGAGTCGCCTGACGATCTCATCAACAGCAGGGTCAAGGACTTCGTGATTTTCGTCCATACGGCCCAACCAGCCGTTCGACTCTGGGAAATGATAATCCATGATGCTACGCCCCATTCGCTTGAAATCCATCTTCTTACGATGTTTCCATACAGCAGGCTTTCGGTGCCACTCTTCCTGCTGGATGATCCTTCTAAGCAGCCGAAAGATAAACATGCGCAAGAGGAGTTGATCTTGTAAGCTATCCCCAGATCGCGCTGAGAAATTGAAGGGAAACTTCTTGGGAGGAAAGACAATCTCTTTTAGATAAGCGTAGTGGTTCTTCGTCAGCTTTTCAAACCACGCCTTCACACCTTTTGGCGCTTTGGGGTTCCGCTCTTTCTGAAGTGCATCATACAACTTCTCACTAGCTTTCTGCATCAATACCGTATTATTTCTCTCTGTTTCCCCAAAAAATATACGATGAAATTGCTCTTTTGCAACCATTCGCTCATAGTCTTTTTTCACCCCATAGAAACTTTTGAAAAAGAGCTTTTCTTCCTCCTTTTGCTGAGCACCTTCCACTTCAAAACCGCTGCCTACCAAGAGGCAAGCGAAGAAAAGAGGTATCCACTGCTTACGAGTGATAGATAGAAAGCTGAAAGTAGGTATTTTAGGCATGGAAACTGTGTAGCAAGAGAAAGCCATGACAGGCTCAATGCCTATAAAAATCTTAAAAAATCATCGATCCAACGACACAAGAGAATGTTTATGTGCGAAAGAGGCAAAATTTCTTGTGTATTACGTTGCGGATCATATCTTCTTTTAACTTGAATATATAAAATGTTGTTAAGCATGAAGGTTAGCTGGCTAGAGCAATAATGG
>JBCCFU010000101.1:0-4963 GCA_039029575.1 Bacteroidota bacterium
TGAAGATGCCTACCAATCTGGCAGAGAACAAAGAAACAACCGTCTATCTCACGCTGGAAAATTTGGATCGCTTTCTTACGTCGCAACGTGATCATTTACTGACCCATTTACAAGTGTATGATGGGTTGTTATTTTTCTTTTTCGGGCATGGAGGAAGCGTAAAGGATAAAGACTTTATCCATCGAAAGTATGAAGAATATCAAAACTTTCAGTATATCACTACTTTCAATCAGTCAGAACTGCCCGCTTTGGTAGATGATTCCGAAGGTTTCTTTGATTTTAACGCCAAAAAATCTACCATTCTTAGCTTGACCAGTACTCCAGATAAGATGCTCTTTAAACGCGATTTTGCGTAATTATCACAAAAGTAACATGGTAAAAAATAGGTATCACATGTCTTTGTGGGCGGTATTTTGTAATCTTTTTTTGAGAAAATACTAATTTGGCGATTGTAAGCAAATTATGGAAATAATTTTTTATTTAAAATAATTTTTAAAATTAAAAAGAATGAAAAATTTAAAGACAGAAAAAAGAATTAATATGAAAGAAAGATTTAACTGCGACCGCCTGATGCGCTATGTGAAAGCACAGCAATACGTCTTTGTCTCCGTACTTGCCGTTTCTGTGGTAAGTAACATCTATTTTGCTTATCGATGGCAACGCGCAGCTTTTAGGGAGGTCACTTATTTTGTCACCCCAGACGCTACGTATCCTGCCTTTGCAAGTCGTAAAAGCAGTTCAAAGTCACGTCACAAGTGGGAAGTCGAAAACTTTGCAGAGGAACTGATCGTGAAAATGCTTGACCACAGTGGTGATACATATGACGAGGATCTGGAATATGCTTTGCGTATGATGGATAAAGAGAGCGGCTATAAGCTACTCAAGCAGTTTATCGAAGATGACCTTGAGGCTTTGTACAAACAGCACAATGGGGTAAGCAATATCATCGTAAAAGAAGTCATCGTAGATACAAGCCGTGCGCCGTTTGAGGTACTTGTTATTTACGATATGCAAGTACGCTTTGTGGGCATGGAAAAAAAGATTGAACCTAAAGTCACCCGCGGAGCTATCTTTTTACAAGCAATCGTAGTGCCCCGCTGCAAAAAGAACCCTTATGGGCTCAAGGCAGTCAGGGTGACGTTTGTGGAGCCCCCGAAGAGGGAGCAACGAAAAAAACCTTAGAAAATATCGATTACACTATATTTTCTGTTGTCTTTTTCGGGCTTCTTGGGTATCTATCAACTCTTCTAGTTCATCATCGTCTCTTTCTGGGCGTGCTTTAGAGGGGTTTTCTAGCTTGTTGGTCAGGGCAAGTAACATATCGTTGAAGTCTTTGCCAAACTTTGGCTTGTGTACCAACACTCGTTTTCCTTCAAGCAGCTCTTTAACGTGCATGGACATCTTTTTGCCTGCTTCGTCGTTGTCAAAGGCACAGACGATCTGTGCATGAGGGTATCGGGTGGTCACTCGCACGATCTCTTTGTTTATTTCTTTGGAAGGAGAGCCACAAGTGGCCACGTAAAGCGTGTTACAAGCTGTCTTTTGTTGGTCGTATCGCATCTGCTCATAGCTTAGGGCATCAACAGGGCTTTCGGTGATGACAACAAAGTCGGGATTCTCTCTTTTTCCTACAATGCAGACACCTCTTGGGAGTCCAGCTTGAAAGTATTTGCCTCGGTCTGTATATTCTATCGTACTACATAACTTACCGTTACTTTCAAGGGCAAAAAGCGCGCCCTTTGTGTTGGCTTTGACTTTCATTTCTTCTATGATATCTGCCCGAATACCTCTTTTTTGAAGGTAGTTATTATCTCTAGTGCTCGAGTAAGATTCATATTTTTGGACTGCTACCTGTTCAGCTATGTCTGGTTCTGAAACCTTCGGGGTGATCTTTTTAAGGTATTCCAAAGGTGTTTGATCTAAATGGGCGCTACCTAAGCGACGTATGTATTCGTAACTATAGCCTCTATTTTTCATAAAATCAATGATCGTTCCTTTTTCTTTGGTATCGACGTTTGATTTATAAAACCAATGTCCGTTGTCGTTGGGTTGTGTGAGCACACAAATGGAGTCAGCACCTTTTTCCATGGTGACCCAATTGCCCTTTCCCTTTCTTTTTACGATCTGATAACCCATAGATGCAGCGTGTTGGACAAGATTGACTTCACGTTTGACGCGCTCTAAGTCACTTTTGATTCCTTGTTCTATGACTTGGGAAAGTGTTTTTCGAAGGTGTTCATTTTTTTTCTTAAGGTCTTCATTTTCAGCATATGACTTAAGCAAGTGTGCCTGTTGCTCTTTTCTTACTTTATCCAGCTGAAAAGCGTTGGAAAGCTTAATAGACTTGGTTTGTTCATCAACGACAGATTGGTTTTTTTTGGCATTTTGGGCTTGCTCAAGATACCACTCACGCGTGGTCTGGTGTTTTTTCTGAGTGATCGCTTTGCTGATGCCCCTCTGTAATCCAAAGGGTTGCATGGCTTGGGCATAACGGTCTTGCAAACTCATTAGCTTGTTAGCTCCATTGAGATAATAGCCATATTCAAGCCTAGCATCTGGGGTAATAGGCACAAAGACGCAATGAAAATGAGGGGTTTTTTCATCCATATGAAGGGTCATACGCACGATGTTCGACTTGCCCCACTCCCGACACGCAAACTCATAGTTGGCTTTCTTCCACGCTTCAAAGAGTTCCTTGTCTTGTTCTATCTCTTTCATTCGCTCGTGGCTACCAGACAGGATGACACCAATGGCCTTGACTGCATCTTTTCTAATGGCTCGGAGCTTCTGCTTACCTTGGTATCTATCGGCATCCTTCTTTAGGTAATGATAACCATCTTTAATGCGTCTTTCAACGTCTACCTTTAGGGAATGATGATGGGATATGATCTCTTGATTAAGATGGGTACGTAAGGTGTCTACTTTCCCATCTAGGATCTCTTTAAGCACAAGGTCTTGGTTGTATTGAATTCGCCTTTTATCTACGTTTTGACTGATGTGTAGGCGATCGATGTGGTTGCCTATGAGGGTGAACTCTTTGTATTTCTTGGTGTGTAGGATAGCAAAGGGCATGGTTTTTTTTTAGCTTGATGTCGGGGATGGGCTTGTGGGTACACTGGTTTTGCAAAAAACCGTAGTGAGCTACTCTTTCTAAAGAAAGAAATATACCTCACCAAAGGTAGGCATTTTCCTAATGTTGCAAACACAAAGAGGTGTGCTTCTACAATTACGGCACCAAAGGTGAGTTCATACATGTAACCCTTTGACATCGTCATTTTTAGGGTTGAGATGGGAGATATTATATATGAATCGGTTCAAAGAAAGAAATATACCTCACCAATGGTTATCATTTTTTTTTTATTGAAAAATAATAACTATTTTACCAAAAAGTATAAAAATTCATTTACCTCTATCCATCATGAAAAAAGTAGCTTCATACCAACTCCTCTTCCTGCTCCTTTCCACTTGCACACTCACCATCCCATTGTCAGCCGCAACCCTACAGAGCAAACCCACCCACGCATCACAACTGAGCATCACCCGCCAACCCACTCATATCACCTTAGAAAAAAGAAAAACAGGTGACCAAGCCAACGAGCTTAGTACAAACATACACCAATCCATACAAAGTGGACAAAGAATAGACCTCCTCATACACCTCAACAAACTTGACCAAATCAAAAACCAAGACATCAAAAACAGCTTTTTTATCACAGACGAACTCATCAAAGCACTCACCACAGACAAAGGCATCCTCCTTGAAAATCACTACAAAACCCTACTCAGCCAAAAAGCCAAACGATTTATGCACCAACTCTACGGCACAGTAACCGATGAGCAAAACCCCCAACGCATAGATAAGCAAATCAAAGAAAAATCTAGTAAAGGCTTAGAAAGAGCCATCGACGTAAGCTACCGACCCAATCAACCCTGTGCAAGCACCATCTACGAACTACACATCCTCAAAGCATCCATCGACGTACTCCCCGAAACAGGCAGAAACGATAAAAAAGAAATCGCATTCTTTCTCAAAGACATCACCTTAGGCATCCTCAAGCGAGACCTCAAAAAAATCTTACAACCTTCTCTCCTCAAAACCGTCATCAAAGACACTAAAGGCGCCTATTCAGAAACTTGGTACATCAAAGTTCGCTTTTTAGACTACCTCAAAGCCATTTTAACCGATCCCACAAACGATGAACCAAGTCGCCATAACCCACAAAACGACTACAAACAAGAAGAAAAAAAAGAAGAACCAGAAGAGCAAAACTCCCCCTCCCTTTACAAAAAAGCATTACAACTTGCCCAAAACCTTCTTCAACAAGAAATTCAACAAGAAAAAGGCAAAAAAAGCACCTTTGAAAAAATATGGAACAAAGCCAAAGACGGAGACGGCAAAGTCTTCTACGCAGGCATCGACCTCTTCGTCCAGACCATCATACACAACCCCAATGAGACAATCGTCCGACAAGCTTATGAGACCAAAAACGCTCCTTGTCTTGGCCTCTACATCCAATCACAAGAAAAGTGGATGAAAAAACACCGCTATATCCAAGAAAAAATAGCCGAAAGCCTCATTACCATTCAATATGATCTCGAACAAAAACAAAAACGTGCCTCACTTCACCGCACCCATCAAAAGATACAAAAAGAAATAGAAAAAGAAATAAAAAAAATCCTTCAACCAAACAGTGATGAACACCATATACGATCTACCGTATGGAAAAATAAAGATACCATCATTGAAATGCTTCAACTTCAAAAAGCATGTAAAAAATACGACTTTTGCTCAGATGATGAAGGAAAATACCTATCAATCATCCAAAACATCAAAAAAGAAAACGATGACTTCTGGGATACAAATAAAGGCAGCGATAGAGACAAAGTTAAAAAAGAAGAACAAGAAAAACTCTACATCCCCCTACTCGGAAAAAAACAAGAACATGATCTCATCGAATCCGCA
>JBCCFU010000102.1:0-4933 GCA_039029575.1 Bacteroidota bacterium
CGAAGTCTATAAGACTTACAAAGGGTTTAAGGATAGCCCAGAAGGGTTCTTTATCCAGCGCTACCGCATCGATGAGACCCACTGGAACAGTGGCTATGCCACCGTCATCATCCCAAGAGGCAAGCAAAAGAAAGATACAGATAACCAATAACCGCCCCCACCTGCCAAGGAAAATGAACCTAAAACAACGCCTCAAGAGAACTCTCCCCCTAAAAGGAAAACTGCCAAACAAAAAAACAGAGAACGGCAAGAAAAGAGAAGATTCAAAGAAGGTTTAGAGCAATTCCAAGATGAAGCACCACGCAGACGCAGAGGTAGAGGAAAAGCAAAACATAAAAACAAAGGAGAACCCAAACGCAAAGGAGGCGGAAAAAATGATAAACACAAAAACTTTGACCAAAATCGCTCAGCAGAAAGAAAAATTAAAGAGATAGACAAAGAACTAGAGAAACTTAAGCATAAAACAAGGACACCAGAGGAAGAAAAAAGACGCAGACAACTCGGAGATAAAAGAAAAAAATTACAAAAGAAGAAAGATAAAAAAGCTGAAAATCATAACAAGATAGTCAAAGGGAATCGTCTCCGTAAAGGACAACGAGGAAAATAAGATATATTTGTCAACATGAAGAAAAAAGAACCATACACCATCATTTGGGAGGATCACCTAGCAGCTCCATATATCCATCAAGTACAAGCATATGATCAAGAACATGCCTTCTATCAGTGGGGTAAAAAATTTAAAACTCAAACAATAGGCTATAACTTGACTCAGCAAGAATATCAAGCCATAGCAAAAATATATGAAGGAAGTAAAGAACTTTCACAAGAATATCCAGAAGATTTTGACCTAGTATATAGTGAATCTAAAAATCAAGCCTTTAAAAACGTTTGGTATGACTTTATGTATTATGATCTTCAAGGCATCTTAGATCCTTATGCGTATATTCACATTATAAAAAACAGTACAAAAGCAAAAAAACGCATCTTCACGTTTCGTCTTAGGTACTTTTTAGGTAGTCATCTTATCCAAAACGAAGCTCCCTCCTTAGAGGATGCCTTTACTCAATGGAAAGAAGAGATGATAGAAAAGAAAAACTTAGAATTCATGCCCCAATATGCCCTTCAGCGTCTACAACGTGCCCTTAAAAAACAAAAAAAAACTCATTTAAGCCCTATCGTCAACGTCCAAGGTGTTTGGAGATGGCGCTTGCTTGTAGGTAGAGCACCTTTAACACTCCATATCGTCCCCACAGATGAACCATATCCCAAAAAACCTCAGACACCTCTATGAAAACTAAAAAAAACAAACATGAAACAACATACATACACAATCATCTGGTCCGATGATTACTACAGCTGCTATCTCGACCAAATCCGTGCAGAAAATCAAAAAAAAGCCGTACACCAATGGTTTCAAAGATTTGAAAAAAAAACCAAAACCTACGGCTTTACCTATGACGAATGTTTCTACCTCACAAAAAAAATGAACCAAGAACAAAAGTTTTCCCCCTTTAAAATATTTTCGTCCATCACTGAAAAACCTTGTAAAAACGTATGGGGAGAATCTTTCTTAAGTAATCCTAGCGCATCATTCCTAGATTCTCCTTATATCTATTTGATCAAAAACCACCTCGATGACCACGCACAAAAAGAAAAAACTTACACCTTTGTCCTCTACTACTACAGAAAAGAAGCCTACGTTTCCCAGCACAAAGCCTCATCCGTAGATATCGCCTTCCTAGAGTGGAAGCTCGCGATGCTCAAAAAAGAAGAATATCATGAAATGCCTAAAAAGGTCTCTAAAAACTTCCAAGAGATCATGGCCAGAGAACCCCACCCTCCCAGTGAAATTGTACATTATCCAAACACTTGGAGATGGCGCTTCCTTGTAGACATAGACTGCGTCACACTTTATATCATAAAAACAGCCGACACACGCAAAGCACCCACTTCCGAAGATACACCCAAGAAGAACTAACAAAACTTACGATGCAATGAAAGAGCTAAAATCCTGTAACTCTTTTTAATCCTGCTTATGGCAAAGAGAGTGATGGATGAAAGATGGGGCAAAGGTAAGTGGAAAAAGAATGAAAGAAGAAGGAGAGAATTCAGAAAAATACAAAAATGGGCCGACAGATCCTTTGAAAATCCTAAAAAATAGAAAACTGATTATGAAAATTTATGAAATATATCATTGCCATGACATATCCTATGACCAAGAACAGTGGAAAACCTTGGGTTTTTTTTCTTTGAAAAAAAAAGCCATAGAAGCGTTAAGAAAGTATAAACAACTTCCAGGTTTTAAAGATCGCTCTCCTGAACTTGGAGATGCAGATGTTGGAGGAGAACCATCATGGGAAGGCGGCTTTATTGACGGTTTAGAATGGTTGAAAGAAATGCATGAAAAAGATGGCACAATACTAACTATTACAGAAGATAAGGAGGAAGAAGATCTTATCCTTGAAATCCCTTACTGGGCCAAAGATGAATATCCAATACCTTCTGAAAGTAGTGAAGAATTTGCCCACCGACTTATGCAATCGCAAGGGTTCAAAAACTACCCTCAAGCCCCTGAAAGTGAATTTTATCAAATTAAATGCTGGGCTGATAACCTAAAAAAATACCTATTATGATAAAGTATGTTTACCAAGTCTTACACATAGACAAAAAAAAACACGACGATATAAAAAAAATAAACAATTACGCTACCCTTGAAGAAGCAAAAAAAGTAGTCGAAGTCTATAAGACTTACAAAGGCTTCAGAGATAGCCCTGATACTTTCTTTATCCAACGCTACCGCATCGACGAGCCCCACTGGAACAGTGGCTATGCCACCGTCATCATCCCAAGAGGGAAGCAAAAGAACGATACAGATAACCAATAACCGCCCCCACCTGCTAAAGAAAATGAACCTAAAACAACGCCTCAAGAAAAAAGTGCCAAACCAAAGTATAGAAATCGACGTTACAAAGTTAAAAAACCCAACATCAGTGGCAAAGAAGGCGCTAAAAGTCCCCCCGACTGGGTAAAAAACCGAGGAGAACGCCCCATGGTAGGTGAGAGTGGCAAGGAATTTGCAAGGAGAGTGATGGATGCAAGATGGGGCAAAGGTAAGTGGGAAAGTAATAGCCAAAGAAAAGCAGAGTTTAAAAAAATACAAAAATGGGCCGATAGATCCTTTGAAAATCCTAAAAAAATAAAGTAATTTAACCCTCACTATGAAAGTTTATGTAGTTAGCCATTTCCATGATATATCTTATGAGCAAGAAGAATATAAAATCATTGGTTATTTCTCTTCAAAAAAAAGGGCAGAAGAAGTCGCAAAAGCATATAAAAAATTACCTGGTTTTAAGGATGTTCCACCTGAGGTTGAATGGACAGAAATTGGACAGCTACCCTCATGGGAAGGTGGTTTTCTTGACGGTTTAGAATGGTTAAAAGAACTACATAAAACAGATGGACTTCCTCTGACGATTATTGAAAAAGATGAAAATGAGGATGAAGAAGATCTTATCCTTGAAATTCCTTACTGGGCAAGAGATGCATCTCTTAAACCTTCAGAAAGCAGTGAAGCCTTTGCCCACCGACTCATGAGAACCCAAGGAATAAAAGAATATCCTACAGCCCCTGAAAGTGAATTTTATCAAATTAAACGTTGGGCCGATAACCTCAAAAAATACTCATTATGATAAAATACGTTTACGATGTCTTACACATAGATAAAAAAAAATATGACGATATAAAAAGAATAAACACTTATTCTAGTCTTGAAGAAGCCCAAAAAGTAGTCGAAGTCTATAAGACTTACAAAGGGTTTAAGGATAGCCCAGAAGGGTTCTTTATCCAGCGCTACCGCATCGATGAGACCCACTGGAACAGTGGCTATGCCACCGTCATCATCCCAAGACCCAGCCCCAAAAAAGCGTAAGTCTTATGAAAATATCCCTTTTTAACCTCATGTCCATGCCATGCATACCACCTATTTAAGGCTCTTTTTAGTCTATACTTTTTCTACTGTAGGCTTTCAAAACACTCAACCTGTCAAAGATTTTCAATCCTTGCCTCATCCAACGAGTCGTACAATCGGTTACTTCCCTCTCAACGAGACCAATGCCACCCCCTCCCCATTACCCTACGAACAAATTTGTAACCAATACATCAACCAAAAGAGAGATTCGTTCAGACCTAACTCAGCAAACGGCTACAACAACCTCCTTAACAGTCTCCTTGACAACGAAAAAAGGGTTCCCCAATCCTTCTATCCCTTTCCCCTTCTCCAACAAGAAGAGAAAAAAGAAGAAGATCATAATTCTGAAGACTAACTTGTTTGCTTGTTTATTTATTCTTTTTTTTTGTAAAAAACAGTCAATGTATTCAATTATTCTTAACAACAATAATTAGCAATTAGCAACTAGTAATTTTTTACACTACCTAAAAAACAGCTCCTCACATGGCCTACTCCTACAACTCCCGCGGGGAAAAGATAAAAAGATGGTATAAAAAATGGTTTTAACTTAGCCCTCAGCCTCACTCGAAGAGGAGGCTGTAGGAAACTTAACTATTTTAACATCTCGCGCCCAAGCGCGCTGTCATGCTGAGAAGCTTTTCGCGGTAACGAAAAACGCTACAAAGAAGTTCCTAGAAAGTGAGACACTTAGCTTCTCCTTACTAAAAAATAAAATAAAGGCTCGACATCCCTTAGGTAGATCTTTTGCTTACGCTTTCCTCACTCATCCGTCAAGCTACTAAAAATGACAATTTTTTTGTTACAACGCTCGCTTATGACCTTATTAATTAAAATTCATTTATTACTGTCCTTTTTTATACCATTTTTTATTATACTAATGGTATAATTTTTAATAAAAGAAAAAAGCATTACGGAATAAAAGGAATCAAACTATATTCGCTTCACTAATAGAAACACTTCCACCCG
>JBCCFU010000103.1:0-4822 GCA_039029575.1 Bacteroidota bacterium
GTTTTTTTAAGGAATATATATATAATTTTATACTTTTTATGTGATTTTACTTCGCTGTTGCTAATAAAGAAGGATAAATAAAAAAAGTAAAGGTATTCCTTTTGTAATTATTAAAAAAGGCGTAACTTTGCCGCTTCTTCCCAGATATAGGGACATAGATTTATATGGTAGAAATCTTTTTGTTCAGACCATAAATGTATCTTTCTATTGAGAAAGGAAGATGGCATAAATTTTAATTTATATACACTACTAACTAATACAAACGCAACATATTATGAAAAAGAGTCCCTCATTCGGTTTTATCAGAAGAAATTTTTTCCCTATCCACAATCATGAACTCAATAAGTTTTTGCCGTTGAGTTTGATCTTTTTCTTTATCTCGTTTAACTATGCCATTTTAAGAGGGTGGAAGGATGTCTTCGTCATTGGCATGGGCGGCTCTGAGGCAGTAGCTGCCTGTAAGTTGTGGGGTGTTTTGCCTACCTTATTGGTCTTTAACATTATCTACAACTACATCAGCCAACGTACGAACAGGATTGTCAGGTTTAATATGATCATCGGTTACTTTTTTGTTTATTTTACTGTTTTCCTCTTTTTGATCTACCCTGCTCGCCATGCATTGGAGCTCAAAGGTCTTGAGGAAGTAATGAAGCGTTGGGTACCTCTTCGCTCCTTTGATGGGCTTTGGATGATCTTACGTTATTGGCCTGTTACGATGTTTTACATCCATGCCGAAGGATGGGGGGTCTTCGCCTTGAGTGTACTCTTCTATACTTTTGCCAATGAGATTGTAAACATCAAGCAATCAGGTCGTTTTTATCCTTTCTTAGCAGTATCTGCCAACATTGCCACAGCACTGGCAGGCGTGTTTATGATGGGTTACTTGTTAGGAGAAAAACCTTCGTTGCAACTCTCTTTAAGCATTAACTTGGTCTTTTGTTTGATTTTGATGGGCTTTTTTTCCTATTTCGCAAAGATGATAGAAGAAGATCCAGCCCGATATGAAGTAGAGGAAAAGGCTCCCAAAAAGAAGGCCAAACTCTCAGTGGCTGCTTCTCTGAAGGTGCTATTCAAGTCTACATACCTTTTGCGTATCGGTTTTATTGTAATCGCTTACAATGTATGTATCAACTTGTTTGAAGCCATCTACAAAGATGCCCTGCGATCAGAAGGACTTGACTTGCAATATTATGCAGGTTTGCAGCTTTTCTTGATAGGGGGAGCGGCAATAATTTTCTCACTCTTCTTTGCTACGCCTGCGATGAAAATCGGCTGGCGTTTTGTAGGGTCTATCACACCTGTGATGCTCATGCTCAGCTGTGTCCTTACGTTGTTCGTCCTTTACTTAGGTTATCTTTTTGAATTTATCACCAAGCCTTTGGCGATCTCTACGGGCTATCTAGGCTTCTTTATCGCCCTGATGGGTGTCGTGTTTATCAAAGGGTCGAAATATACCTTCTTCGACCCTTTCAAGGAAAATGCATATATCCCGCTCTCAAGGGAAGAGAGGAGCTTAGGCAAAGCAAGTGTAGAAACGTTGTCTCGATGGGGCAAGGCTGGAGGCTCTCTCCTAATCACAGGTATCATTGCTCCTTTAGGTGGGGTGACGAAGTTTAGGCTCCCTATCGGTGTGATCGTCCTGATCGTCGTGGCAACATGGCTTGTGACGGTACAAGACCTCTCTTCTAAGTTCTATGAGCTTACAAGCAACAAATCCAATGACAGCGTAGGAGGCAACGACTCCCAAGAAACTAAGCCTGTAAAAGGTGAAAAAGTCGGAAATTAGTAACTTATAATCAAGGCTGTTGAAAGTCCTCTAAATGGTCTCTCTCATCTTGCAGATGAGAGAGACTTCAGTCTTTAATCATTTGAATTTGAGGAATAAAAGATTATAGCAAGGCAAGTCATACAGTTTATCATCCGATGTCACCTTGTTTGGATCAAAAAATCGATATAAGGTACTTCAAAGGAGAAGTTCAGAAACGGGCTAGAGAAATAATAGCACAAGTTGCTGACGAATTGAACGTTAGAATTTTTAATGGGGTGGTTTCTAATGGTCATATCAGGTGGTATCAAGCCTTTATTCAACGTTATTCAAAAAATAGGGCCAAGTGTTTCACTTTCTAGGAGATGCCTCTTTTACTGTTTTGGCTGTTTCACTTATCTTCACCCCTTCCCAACCAATGCTCTTTAACAGTGATACTGCAGACGGAAAGGTCAGCCTATGGGAAGTATCCCCAAAACAAAGTTATACAGCAGGGGAAGGCAGTCGTGCCCGAGTTTGCGCTACAAACAGTCAACTTTACAACCTCATTGTTGTTGAAAGAAGGCCCGCTTCACCGAAAATGCTAATGGTTCGTGGAGACGCTTTTTCGTTGATGCCTCCTGCACTCGTTGGCTACTTCTAAAAATGTGCCCCCCGCTCTTTTTGGAAAGAGTCAAAAAATGCTTTATCATTGCGCCTACTATTTATCAACCAACCTTTCACTATGAACATTAAACGAATCTGCTTATCTAATATCCTTATCTTGTTTTTATGTAAAAACACAGCTTTTGCTGCTCAAGCGAGCTCCTTTGAACCTCAAACCGATCCAACCCCCCATATCCAACGAGATGACTATGTAAACAACGATAACGAGTATTCTGGTTATAATCCGCTACATCGTGCCATTCAACAAAACCGTTATTGCGGGGTAAAATCACTTCTTACAAGAAAAATAAATTACGTCACGGACGCAAGTTCAAAAATAAAAGAAGGCAAGCTTCGTGACTTTAATCCACTACAACTTGCCATTTACTGGGGTCGTGTAAAAATAGCGAAGATTTTACTCACTCACCAAGATATTACTCAAAAGGTTGTCAAAAAGCTTGCCACAGAGGTAATAAGAGACAATAATGACTGGAGAGGCTATAATGCGATCATGCTTGCGGAGTGCTTTGGGCTAGAAGAAGTTAAAAAAGAAATACAAAAAAGGACATAGCAGCGTTCGAAAAATTGCTATTCTATTTTTATAAGAAGGTTCTGGCAAAAATAAACAAAGTAGGGAGCGATTTTCCTTGTTTTAACTGAGAGTCAAGTCCTCGCCTAGCTTGATGGAGGCATACGTTGATTTTTACGGGAGTGTTTCCCATTTTCTGTCTAGCTCGGATTAAGGCTTAGTTTTAGAGGCATCCGCTCCCCAAATTCTTTCGTAAAAGTATTTAGAAATGGACATAGCATTCCCTTACTTTATGATGATTCAAAGGGGGATTTATGGAGGAGGTAACTTTCTCAATTAACAAATACACAAACAGGCCTGCTAAAGATTTTAAAAAATTTCTTTCACATATTTAAACCACTCTCCCTCACTTCAAAAAAATCAATCATCTTTTTTCGTTTATATTTTTTAGCTACATCTAGGGGCGTTTGCTTGTTATCGTTTTTTATATTCATATCCGCGCCTTCTCTTATAAGAATCTCCACTACTTCTTTGTTGCTCCGAATTGTAGCCCTGTGCAAAGGTGTCCATCCCCAATTGTCTTTAGCATTGACATCCGCGCCTTCTTTTATAAGGATCTCGACTACTTCTTTTCTGTTATTTTCTGCAGCCCAGTGCAAAGGGGTATATCCGTGATTATTCTCCTCATTGACATCCGCGCCTTCTCTTATAAGGATCTCAGCTACTTCTTTTCTGTTATTACTTGCAGCCCAGTGCAAAGGGGTATATCCGTGATTATTCTTCTCATTGACATCCGCACCTTCTCTTATAAGGATCTCAGCTACTTCTTTGCTTTTACTCCTTGCAGCCCTGTGCAAAGGTGTCCATCCCCACTTGTCTTTAGCATTGACATCCGCACCTTCTCTTATAAGGATCTCGGCTACTTCTTTGCTGTTATTCCTTGCAGCCCTGTGCAAAGGGGTATATCCGTGATTATTCTTCTCATTGACATCCGCGCCTTCTCTTATAAGGATCTCGGCTACTTCTTTGCTGTTATTCCTTGCAACCCAGTACAAAGGGGTATATTTCCACTCGTCTTTAGCATTGACATCAACGTCGTAATGTTCTAGGATGTCTTTCATAGTCTCCTCATCGTTTTTATGCAAAGCTTTGAACCATTTTCTTTCAATTTTCTTACCCAAGGGCTTTCTTTTTCTCTTTGGAGAGAAGAAGACTTTTTTAGTAAGCCCTGTCATAGAGCGGGGGGCTTCTTTGTTGGATGGCTTCTCGTCTTTTCTTTGAAGTTGTCTTCTTAGGTTTGCTATCTGTTGATCTTTGGATTTTAGCTTATTATCCCTATCTTTTTCTATTCTTAAAATACGCTCATTTAGCAAGTTAATTTTGTTAGCGTTATCTATTTGTAGGGTATTTATCTCCGTATTCAGCTGATTGAGCGTCTTTAACACATTAGACGCTTTTTTAGACACAATATCTACCGTGCTGTCTTGGGCCCTTATGAAGTTTTCTTCCTTGAGGTCTGGCTTGTTAAGAACACTTCCAAGATATATAAATTCATGCGCTTCTATGTCGTCCAATATATCGTCATTAAATGAATCATCACTGTTGCTTAAATTTGGACTTGTTGTTTGCACATCAGGCGATTTCTCCGACTCTATAGAACTATACAAAGCGGGTAAGTAGCATAAGGGAAGGGTGAATACAAGGCTATAGACTTTTTGTTTAAAGGACATGGTAAAAGGGGTTAAAAGTTCAGATTTATTTAGGTTACTAAAGATAGGGTTTCTTTAGGTGTTAGGTTTCGGCAACTTACAGATTGTATTTATTGAAGATTTTACTTTGCAAATAATTAAAAATACAGAGAATTTTTCATATGGACAAAGATA
>JBCCFU010000104.1:0-4754 GCA_039029575.1 Bacteroidota bacterium
ACCCTGGCGCGGATTTCCCCGTAGCGTGAGCGGAGGGTTCAATCCGTGCCTTTTAAATTCTTCTTTCATTATTATATGTGAGAGCAAGTTTTCATGAGGGTTTGAGTTGAGTTTTTTTTCGAATATTTATATTTTTTAATCATCAGCCTCCTCGACGAGTGAGGCTGAGGGCTAAGTTGGGGGGCTTGTGTTAGGGTAAGGGTTAAGTTAATAAAAATACACACATGATTTTAGGGCTATTCAAAAATAAGCGCTTCGCCCTAGCAAAATTCATCCCATGGCTAAAGCCAAGGGCTTCCTTTTGTATTTATCGCAAGACCCTGTACTTCAATACAGAGATATAAGGCGCAAAAACAATATAATTAAGATTTTAACTTGTTAGATTCTTGTATTTTGGATATATTGCCCTACAAAAACCGCATATACCATAATATCTAAGCTACACACCCTCCCCTTCATGAAAAATATACCCTTCAAAATAAATAACCCTAAGCAACCATACCATAGCCTTTTTTTTGAAACATTTAAAAAGCTACGCAACATAGAGCAAAGCCTTCAATACAAGCTAAACACTTGGTCAAAGCTCTTTATCTGGCTTCCTTTGATCATCTTACCTTCCTTACAAGCATCGCAACCTAATGAACAGTCTTGTGACGATGAAAAAGAGTGCGAGGTAGCTTCCAAAAACAAAGCATACAACGTATTTGATGAGAATGTTCACAAAAATCTGTCTCAACCGAAAAAAGAGTCCAGAATCAAGCCTCAGATAAAAAAGAAAAAATACGCTCAAATAGGCGGACAGATAAGCAGAGGGAAAAAGCAAGTTTGGAATGTATTACATAGTGTAGCTGCCGAATGTAACAAGAACCTGGAAAAAATCTGGTTAGCTGAAAGGCTACTACGACATCACCTCCACCTTGCTAAAAAAATCGTACGACATGACTCAAATGGATTTTCAGGATTTAATGTCCTACACATTGCCATTGAACAGAAAAACCCAGAATTCGTAGAACTATTGCTCCAATTCGTCCCTGAGCTCGCTAAAGGTATAATAGGACCTAATAATAAAGGATGGACCGGATTTACTGTAATGCACCTTGCAGCTCAAAAAGGAAATGTAATAATCGTAAGAATGCTATGTAAAGAAAATAAAGAACTTATTACAGCATTGATAGAAAATAATTCAATATATAACGGCTATAGTCCAGTACACATGGCCATTAAAATGAGGCGTGTAGCCATAGCCCTAAGATTGATCAAGGCCAATCCCAAATGCATTACTCAAAAGTTACACGGTCTTAACTTGTTCCATATGGCAGTTGAGAATGCATATATTCATTTAATTGAAAATTTAATCAAATATGAAGAAATCGTCAAAGAGAAGGTAGAAAAAACTAATAAAGCATGGAACGGCCTCGATACCCTACATATTGCTGCGTGTAAAGGGTATTCTCACATAGTGGAAATGATCATTTCAGCCTACCCTGAAATGATCGAGCAAAAGGTACAAACCTCTGATAGTCAATTTGTAGGATTTGATGCCTTAATGCTTGCCGCTTTCCATGGGCAAGAAGATGTATGCAGGGTATTATGTAAACACTACCCTAACCTCATCGAAGAGACGATAAAGAAAAATGATAATGGACGGAACGGCCTCAATGCCCTACATATTGCAGCGTGCCAAGGGCATGCCAACGTAGTGGAAATGCTCATTACAGCCTACCCTGAGCTGATCAAGCAAAAGGTGCAAACCTCTGATAGTCGATTTGTAGGATTTGATGCCTTAACGCTTGCCGCTTTCCACGGGCAAGAAGATGTATGCAGGGTATTATGTAAACACTACCCTAACCTCATCGAAGAGAGAATAGAAGGAGTTATTATTAATAACGAATTTCAGAGCTTCAATGCACTACATATTGCAGCGTGCCAAGGGCATGCCAACGTAGTGGAAATGATCATTAAAGCCTATCCTAAACTGATAGAGCAAATGACGCAACACCCTACTAATGGAGCTGTAGGATTTGATGCCTTGCTTCTTGCCATTTTACATAAGAAAGAAGATGTCTGCGAAGTATTATGTAACTACTACCCTGAGCTGACAAAAAAGAAGATCGAAGGTACTCAAGGATATGACCATCTCCTACCCCTACACTTTGCTGCTTACGTAGGAAATGCCGGTGTATACAAAATATTATATAAATGTAACCCTAACTCGGCTACTATACAAGTAGCACAGAATCGTTTATACGCGAGTTGTTATGTCTCACATCTCGCCGCTCGTGCAGGAATTGTAGACACTCAAAAATTTATTCTAGAAAAGAACCCCGAGTTGGTTGGGAAAATGATAAAAAACAACTCTTCCAGTAATGGCTTGAACGCCCTACATATAGCAATAGAGAGGAACCGTATAGACCTTATCAAATTTTTAATAAACGATTACCCTCAACTTATTACACAGCGAGTAGGAGCGGACAACGATCAGGGCTGGAGCGGCCATATGGCCTTAAGTTTTGCTATAAATATAGGAAATATAACCGCCGCAAGATTATTGCTCGAAAAGAATCCTAAACTAGCTGCAAAAAGAGTGAAGAATAATGATAGAGGATGTAATGGCTTTGATGCCCTACATATGGCAACACGTAAAAATCAACCAACCATCGCTAGCCTAATACTTAGGTGCTTTCCAGAAATAGCCAACCAAAGGGTACAAGGTCATAATAAAGAATATAACGGCTATATGGCCCACCATATCGCTGCGAGCATAGGATCTAAAACCATGTTGACTCTACTATCCTTAAGGTGCCCCGAGCTCACTTGGAGAAGGGTAAAAGGCAATGACATGGGATGGAACGACTTTAATAGCCTGCATATAGCAACCGCACTGAATAAGGAAGAAGCCGCCACGTTTTTGATAGAAGAGGATCCTGAAATGGCTACTACTCAAGTGATAAAAGATAATGATGATGGATATAAAAACTGTACTGCATACAGCATTGCCTATCAAAAAGGATATAACGATATCGCCACAAAATTAGAAAACGCCGCCAAAAAATTATCTTAAACGGAAGAGGCAAGTAAGAAAGCCCCATAAGGAGCCTTTCCTCTCACATTGCGTATAAAGCTTGCGTGCTTGCACAACAACCGTCCTTGACTGTTGACAGCCTTTCTCTCTAGCTCGTCGCCACAGGCTTAGCCTTGGCACTCTTGACAGGTACCCTCTCAGGACTTTTGTACGAAAAGAGCGCTCGCGAAGAGAGTACCATAGCCACTACATGCCCCCCCATACTTATAAAGATGAGACTATTGAAACTCTGCGTATAGTCCAAGAGCCAGCCACTTATCATTGCTGCCAAAGGAGCAGACATATACGAAAGCGTACGAGAGACGACGATGACGCGACTTAGTATCTTAGAAGGCACAATCCGTTGCCGCAAAGAGAAGAAAGAGATGATAATCACCGAATTACTAGCCTCATGCAGCCCCCACGCCGACGTGGTGATCCATGCCGTAGGATATTCAAGCATCAAAAACAACGAGCCAATAGAAACAATACCCCCTGACAATATGATCTTACCAGGCGAAACCCGCGCAATGATACTCAATGCAATGGCCGAACCAATCAAAGCCCCCAACCCGATAGGGATATAGTAATAGCTGACATCCGACGGAGAGATCCCATGATACTGTGTCAAATACGAAATCAAGTTCGAGTGGATAAATACCTCCGCAAAGTTGGTAAAGAAGAAATAGATGATAGCATACCTAAAAAATGGGTGGTCCCGCAGATAGTCAAAGCCTTCTTTAAGCTGGTCAAAGACAGAGGAAGTCACAAACTTTTTATGCTTCTTAGGCGTATACGCAACGCGTTGAATGAGGATGATACAGATCACATAACCAACACCAATAAGACCTAGCAGCTGCTTGAAGCTGCCTCCAATGATGCCAAGCCAGAAAGCGATGAACAGCGGCGCAGTAAGGCCAATGATGTTGTTGATCGCATATGCGTAAGAGTTGAACTTCCCTATCTCCTCTTTAGTGACAAGCTCAGGTACAACCGCTTGAAACGTTGTATAATGAATCGCCACAATCGCACTCAAACCAAAATAAAGTAGCCAGATAGCCCACAGATAGCCAGTCTCGAAAGGCAAGAGGATAAAACCCATGACCAAACATATGTTGCCCAACTCGCCCAGCTGTATTATATACTTCTTGTTCACGTGATCCGCTATCACACCTATAAAAGGCATGATCACCAGGTAAGGTGAAAAGCTGATCGCATACGCCACCGCAGTGTAAAAAGCAGAGTTTGTGATATCTCTTATGATAAGAGGAATGAGGAAGGCAGCTGTCCAGCCACAGAAAGCAGTAATTAAATACGTAGAAAGTAGTTTTCGCATAAGATCGGTTGTTTTAGGTCATTAGGCCTCGTGCGCCACCTCCTGGGACGCTTGACGCATTTATTAAAAACTAATCTATGGCATAGCACACTCTTCGAGCACACAGTCGCATGTAAATCCGAAGATCAACACCTATCTGTTTTAAAAAAATAACATACTTTTTGTATCTTTGCCACTAAATAAGCTTACTACTTAGACGCAACGATAAAAAAGAATATCGTCGTCTTATGCAGGAGACTATCGAAACAAAATAATCTTCTGAATATGAAACAAATAGCTCGCCTCCTTTTCGCCTGTCTCCCTTGGGCTGCCTTTATGCCCTGCAACGGATCCACAACAGAACCAAACTACTCTAAA
>JBCCFU010000105.1:0-4738 GCA_039029575.1 Bacteroidota bacterium
ATCGTGGTGGTCGATCTGAGGCACTCGGTGGAGTTCGAAGCCGAGCCGGTCAGCATTCCCGGCGCCCTGCACGTCCCGGTCGAGCAAGCCGAGCAGCGCACGGCCGAGATCCCGCAAGGGCCGGAGATCGTGCTCTTCTGTACGTGACCGAACGAAGCGTCGAGCGCCCGGGTGGCGCTCTTGCTACGCCGAAAAGGCATCGCCAGGGTGCGGCCGGGCTTTTGGTAGGAGTTTTAGAAGGACTTATGGAAGGATCTGCCGTAGGTGTTTGGGTAGGATTTTTAGTCGGAGCTTTACTAGGAGAGGCAGACGGCATCATGGTAACCCCTGTAGGCGTTGTAGTAGGATCTGTAGTTGGAGGCAAGGTAAGGTTGAGCTTGATAGTAACCACTTTCAAAGTTTGAGAGGGCCCAGAACCAACCACATACGAGATCACCGCATACTCGCCATCATCAGTAAGTTTTAGGAAAGTTGCCTTTTGTCTGTTTAGTCCACTATCAATCCCATCAAGAATAGTAACACTGCCCGCACAATAGAGATCATGACAAATGGCTACGTTGAGTTTATTGGTAACGAAGTTATCAGAAAGATAGCTCATAATAGGAAACTCGGTAAACTTCTGAAGTTGAAGGGAGCTAAGGGAGCCTATAGGGTTTGAGGAGGTGGTATGATCGACGGTATTGATTATTATATTCGTACAGATCGGATCATCGCATGCGAGGAACTTGAGTCCATAAGGGGAATTCCCATCCCCATAGCTTACTCTTGGGCGGTCGTTGCTATCGAGCTGAAGCGGTACCTGCCCATTCCCTGGAGCACCAAAAACATTATCAATTGATGGTATATTTATAGCAGTGTTACAGGTTGCATCTTGGCAGATATCTATATTTAGAAAGCCATTATAGTGACTTATGACAGGGTTACCCCCACTACTGAGCTTCATATAGCTGTATCTTCCTCCACTACTGATCGTTTGGGGGGTAGGACAAAAAAACGTGCCACCAATTGCACAAGGTCCTAAAAGAAGCTCTAAATTGGGATGATAAAAATAGCTTACAAGAGGAGCATTATTGCTTCTTATGGCCAAAGAAGTATATAACAAAGGGTTACTAAATGATATAGTCCATGGGAGACATTGACTTGTAGTACAGGGAAACGACGAACAAGAGGAGCAAGGGAATACATAGATATTATCTATTACTCCACCCTGAAATAGTGAAAAACTCATCACAGGATCTTCACTATTGTCAAGTCGAAGGGATACATCTTGTACCGTTGCTGGTGAGTTAAAAGAGCCAACGGTCTCATAAGAAAGACTCGCGCAGGTCAAATCGCTACAGGAGGCCATCTCCAAAATATTACCTTTTGGGTAAGCAAGGATTGGGTGGCCTGTACTGTTGATCTCAAGAGGGCCGTGATCAGTAACCCCTGTAGATATACTATTTATTGAAATCACCTGTGGTGGTGCCCCACTAGATTGCTGTGTGAGCATCAGGCTTCCCAGCACAGCCGTCTTTAGGATACCTAACATGCTGCTTGCACTTGCAGAAGGAGGCGCAAAAGCCATTATAAGAGAAAAAAGGGTAAGGCGTATGCTTTTCTTGAGAGTAGATGTTTTCATGATAATGTAGGGGTTAAAAGCTCATAGGCATGCCTCCAATAGAGACGCATGCGTTCATTTCTCGCCAAAGCTAATATATTTTTTTTAAATTTGAAAATATTTTGTATAAAATAAATCATAAGGTCACCCATGAATGGAGGCACATTTGTCGTGCATAGGAACAAATCGAAACAATGTTTACATCAGTGGGGCAAAAATATCGAATCTGGTAAATTACACTCAAGACCAACGAGCAATCGCCGTATCTCCATCATGCATGGAAAATTTATGCTACTTACCAGATCATACGGTACTACTAACCAACTGATTTGTAGCCTTGAGAAAAGAGTATTGTGCACTTGAAGAGGCATAGCATAGTTAACCTATTATAGCTCTATCTTTTCTTATGCTTGGTATAAAATCCGAAAAAGATGCCCATGCCCTAAAAAAAGGAAGACATCTCTCACACCCACCAAAGGGCTACAAAGATAACTTCCGATCAGGAAGAAACAGCTATCGCCGCCAATCCTCAAACTACTGTTCTCTTTGAAAGTGAACCCTAACATGACTACCTTTGTATAGATTTCCTTTATTTTGCGCTATTTATGTGAATATTAGTGGGGAAGATCTGTCTCTTTTTAGGGCGGTCTCTATTTTCAAATGGATGGGTTCCCTTTGTTGAAATTGGAAAGAATGTGGGCATAAAACGATTGACCCATTGATATGAATTAAAAGAAAAACCTCATAAAGCCCCCCAATACTATAAAAAAAGCACAGAACTACACACAAATACAGAAGATGGTAAATTTTTTGCTATATTCGCTCCTTACAACTAGGCATCTACTAAAAATAGCCCTTATGAAACTACCGCCATTCAGACTAGAAGAATTTTGGAAGAAATACGAATTTACCACCCCCTACATCTTATGTAGCTCTGATGCTGAAGGTTGGACACGCAAAGAGTTGCTTGCCTTGGCAGATCGTGATGAGAGAGAGAGGTGGGACCATTTATCCCTAAACTACACAGAGATTCCCGGTCTTACACCTTTAAGAGAGGAGATATCAAAACTGTATACAGACATACAGCCTGAGGAGATTTTCACTTTTGCAGGCGCTGAAGAAGGCATCTATTGTCTGATGCAGGTCTTGGTACAACCCAACGATCACGTCATTGTCGTCGAGCCAGCCTACCAGTCGTTGAAAGAGCTCCCTCTCTTACTAGGCGCAGATGTCACCTCTGTCGCCCTGCAAGCTAAGAACAAGTGGCAGTTATCACTCGAACAGATGGAAAAAGCCTTTAGGAAGGATACTAAACTTGTCGTGCTCAACTATCCACACAACCCGACAGGAGCCCTTCTCTCCGAAGAGGTATTAGACGGCATCGTTCGGCTAGCCAACAAGTGTGGAGCCTATATCTTTTCAGATGAAGTATATCGCCTGCTAGAGATAGATCCTGCTCAAAGGGTTCCTGCAATCGCAGATGTATATGAAAAAGGCATCTCGCTTAATGTAATGAGCAAAGCGTTCGGCCTGGCAGGTCTCCGTGTAGGCTGGCTCGCCTCTAAAGACAAAAAATTAATCCGTCAAACAGGCTGTTATAAAGTATACACCTCTATCTGCAACAGCGCGCCTAGCGAAGTTCTATCATTGATTGCCCTAAGAGCGAAAGAGAAGGTGATAGCGCGAAACAGAAAGATTGTTTTAGACAACCTAAGCCTTTTGGATGCTTTTATTGAGCGTAACAAAGAACGTGTGTCATGGGTGCGTCCACAAAGTGGTACCATGGCCCTGCTCGAACTCTTACTGCCTGTCTCCGTAGAAGACTTTACCAAGGAACTTGCCCAGCAAGCAGGTGTGCTGGTCATGCCTGCTAGTTGTTGGAACCTTCCAGGCAACTATTTTCGAATTGGATTTGGGAAAAAGAACATGCCGGAGATTTTAGTGCGTTTTGAAAACTTTCTACATACGTATACAAAGTGAAGATTCTAACTAAACAGGAACTAGAGACCTCTATTGATCTTCCTAAGGTTTTAGCTGCCATAGAGCAAGGGTTTGTATGGTATAGCCAAGGGCAAGCGGTGATCCCTCCTATCGGTTCTATGCACTTTCCCAACCCTCCAGGCGAGTGTCATATCAAGTATGGCTATCTGCGAGAAGGTCGCTTTTATGTTGTAAAAGTAGCTTCTGGATTCCCTAAAAACCGTGAGCATGGCCTCCCTGCGGGCAATGGACTCCTCACACTCTTTGACCAGCATACAGGTCAACCTGTCGCTCTTTTCTTGGACGAAGGGTTCTTGACCGATATGCGTACAGCCGCAGCTGGGTGTATTGCTGCAAAGTATTTGGCTCCTCAACATATCACGGCTATCGGTATTGTCGGCACGGGCGCACAAGCTTTTTATCAGTTGAAGCTTCTGCGATTTGCTACCCACTGCCGAAAGGTCATGGTTTGGGGAAGGTCTTTTGAAAAGGCGCAAAGGCTACAAAACCATCCTGACTTACAGGAGTGGGACATTGAAGCGGTCAAAAACCTTCAAGTCCTTTGCTCTACCTGTAACTTGATCGTGACAACCACATCATCCGATCGCCCCCTCCTCTTTGCCAACCAAATAAGGAAGGGAACGCATATTACTGCTGTCGGCGCAGATGATGTTGAAAAACAGGAACTTGATCCAGCCATCTTTTCTAAAGCTGGAAAAACGGTGGTAGACAGCAAAAATCAATGCATGCAGTTTGGTGAGGTAGCCTTGGCTCTCAAGCAGCAAGCCTTAGATAAGCAAGTGTTGATAGAGTTGGGGGAAGTGATCCTTGATCCATCGAAAAGACGCAAGACTGATGATGAAATCACGGTAGTTTGTCTTACAGGTGTGGCTATACAAGACTTGCAAATAGCCACTACTTTTTTAGCAAAATGAAAATTAGCAAGACCACTCTTTCCCTAAAAAGCTACACGAATTTTTAGTCTAGTCTAGAGATCAAAATTTAAGCTCCAAAAAATAGGTAGATAAACAATAATTGTATATCTTTAACTAAAAATAGGCATATTGCAACAAAATAAAACCTTCTCCTTTAACCTATTATTTTATGAAGACAAAAAAAATCATTACCATACTCGCCTTTATCTTTCCTTTCATCGGC
>JBCCFU010000106.1:0-4736 GCA_039029575.1 Bacteroidota bacterium
AACAGAAACCACCGTGTTGCAATAAATTGGTGAAAAATATTTTTTTTCAAAATGTCGGCTGCCGCCAAAATAGCTCTTCAAAGTGAACCGTAGTCCTCTTTTTATCATGGCCAACCTTTCGATCGGCTGGTGGGCGCATCGCAAAGCAACAACGGGTAGTTTTGAAGACTATGCGCTGGCGAGTCGAAACCTTGCCCACGGGGGGGCTGGTAATGACGTTGTTGGGGACGTTTGTGGGCATGGCTGATATAGGTAGTCCCGGCTACATATTCTACTATGGATTACTAGACGGTCTGGTATCTGTTGGCTTTATTATTTCTTTGGACGTGTCGCAAATATTCATTCATTCGAAATTAGACACTTACCTTTGGGGCACTTTTTCACCCTAAACCACCCTTTTATGCTCCCTATACTCATCGACCAGATCAAGAAAAAGTTCCCCATCCAGTACGAAGTCCCTTTCTTAGGAGGCGGAACATGGTCTTATGTTACCCTGTTAGTTTTGCTAGTAGGTACCTTTTTGGCCACTTGGGTTAGTCTAAAAATGCTTAAAAGGCTACTTTTTTCTTCAGATAAACAACTGGATAGCTTCCGAAGATTTAAAGACTTGGTTTACTACCTTACTTTGTTTGGCCTACTCCTCCATACCAAACCTTTGCTAGGTTTTCCAGAGAATGCTTTTTGGCAAAACTTCTACAGCCTATGTAGCATTATCTTTGTTTTAGTGAGCTTACTGGCAGTAAACAGGCTGGTTGAAGTAGCCTTTGGTCTTTTGAGCCGTCGCATGCAAAAGGAACATTGGAACGAGCTAGGGATTGTGCATTTGTTGTTTGGAATAAGCAGATTTATCTCACTCGGCTCCACCCTTTTGGTAGGCATAGCATATCTTTTTGACTTTAACATTCCTTCGCTACTCACCAAACTATCCATTGGCGCAGGCACGATCACCGCAGTCGTTGCCCTCGCTTCTAAGGATCTGATTAGCAACTTCTTCGGCGCACTGGTCATCACCATCGGCAAACCTTTCCGTCTAGGCGACTGGATCATTGTAAATGGACTAGAAGGACGGGTCACAGCGATCGACATGCGTTCTACACAGCTACAGACAGCCAGAGGCACGATGATATACGTGCCCAACAGTACGTTTGTGAGCAAACATATTAGCAACTATGGAAGAAGCGTATACGTGCCCCTCTCTCTCACCGCGATGCTTTGGGGAGTCGAAAAAGAGAAGATCCATGCCTTCCTATCGCAGATACAAGCCCTTTTCAAAACATATCCTAAGCTCAAGAGCGAAAGGTGTAAGATAGAAATGGGAAACAGTGCTCTCGATAAAGTGAAGCTTACGTTGCACCTCTACTTTAAAAAGATGACAGAAAAGGAGGTCATCGAAGAGATGCAAGTGCTCATAGCCGCCCTCAATGAGATCGCTAGCCAAGAAAAAATCACACTAGAAAATTAGGCAAAGAGACAACAAAATCTAAGCAAGCAAATTGAAAATTATCTTTACAAATTTTGTAGGTTACTTTCCATTTCAGTTATGACAGGTCCCAGTAATATTTTTTTCATGTAATTGTCAGCCCGGGTTATACAATCGGAAGAATAACTTTCGTCTTCATCCAGCATAGAATGTAATATCAATACATTCTGTCGACTAATGTGCCTTTGAAAAGTATTCATGTGTCTTTGGATAGCTTTTAAACTTCTTAGGATAGAAGTTTGACAACAAAAGCCACTGATAAGGAAAAGAGTCAAGATCGAGCCATAGTATAATATATATTCCATTAGTGCAGCTTTTAATCTCTTTTTTCTATCTATTTTTTTCTCTAACCCGTTCTTAAGTTTCCCCAACAGTAAACTACGCCCAATCTGTGGCCTTCTCATCATCGTCGATGGTAGGATGGTATGCTCCACACCAACGGGTTGTTGCTCTCTATCTCCGAGGATACCGGTACCTTCCCTATCATTTGCTACTATAAACGGGTTATCTGCCTCTAACTCCGAGTTGCTCGTCAATATGAGGGCTTCAAAGAGGTATGAAGTAAATTCCTTTGATGGCAGTCGATGCGTCATAGCTCCTCTTTCTGTTATCATTTTGATTTCAGGTACAGAAGGCTCGTCTTCGGCTATGGTTAGAGAGGTATGTAGGCGGGATTGTCTACCATTTCCAATGATGAATAAAGTGGTAAGTAATAATTTAAACATGGTAAAAAGGACTGAATTTATTAGTTGGAACTTAATAAAAGTTACTAAAAAGAACAAACAGAATGAAAGCCTTTGCTAGTTTTCTATTTCAAAGTGTTTTAATACTAGAAAAAAGAGAGGAGCAAACCCACATGCCCTTCATTGTGAAATATGGCTTTAAATTTGTACCTTTGTCTCTCTGATAAGTTGATCGTGTGACTTTTTCTTTACAGATATAAGGAGGTGTGCTTACTACGGTGCTTTTAATTTAAAGTGTTACAAAGCCTATAAGCTGTTTTTTTTGTTTCTGCGGATCCGAAATAGGTTAGACTGCACGAACTAACTGCCTAGTCAGAAATGTAACTTACAAACATGCGGTAATGCCAACCATAAACATATAATTTTAGATGAATGATTTTCGCGAATTAAACTTTCCTGCCAAGTTGATGCAAGCCCTTAATAAGATGCAATTTGCTACCCCTACTCCTATTCAAGCGCAGACCATCCCTGTCGCTTTGCAAGACAACCAAGACATCTTAGGAACGGCTCAGACTGGCACAGGAAAAACAGGTGCTTTCGCCATGCCCCTTGTAGCTAAGCTTTTGATGGATAAGGAAGTTTCCGTCTTGGTACTCACCCCTACACGTGAACTCGCTCTGCAAGTCATCAGCGTCTTCCATGAACTGTTGCACTTTGAACGATCTATTGGTACCGCTTTGCTCATCGGAGGAGAGCCTATCCAAAGGCAAGTAGTCCAACTTAAAACAAGGCCACGCCTCATCGTTGGCACTCCCGGACGTATCAATGACCATATCATGCGAGGCAATTTATATCCCGAGAAGATCAATACTTTAGTATTGGACGAGACCGATATGATGCTAGATATGGGTTTTGATGTACAGATCGAGGCGATCATTCAGTGTATGCCGAACATTCGCCAAACCCTTATGTTTTCTGCTACCCTCCCACCCAGGATTGAGAAACTCTCAGGTAAATACCTTAAAAACCCTGTTCGCATCTCTATAGGCGCAGAATCAACCCCTCATGACAACATCGAACAAGAGACGATCGATGTCATGAGCAAAGATAAATATGGTCATCTTCTCAAGCAACTTGAAAAACGGGATGGCTCCATCATCATCTTCGTCAAAACAAGAGATGGAGCCGATAGACTCTCCACTAAGCTCTACAAAGAAGGGCATCAATCAGCTGCGATTCACGGTAACTTGCGCCAAAGCAAGCGCCAACGGGTACTCAAAGGCTTCCGTAATAAAAGATATCGCATCCTTGTCGCTACAGATGTCGCTTCTCGCGGCATAGATGTCCCGCATATACGTCATGTCATCAACTACGACCTCCCTCAAAGCCCGGAAGACTATGTCCACCGCATCGGACGAACCGCGCGTGCAGGAGAAAAAGGGACGGCGGTCAGCTTTGTTACCAAACAAAACAAACACTTATGGAAAGCGATAGAACGATTGATTGATCCCAACACGAAAGGAACAGAAGCTCTTAAAAAGAAACGTTCCTCTTCTAAAAAAAGATCTCCTTTCTGGTCGAACAGGTCACAACACAGGCGAAAAAAGTCTACTCATGATAGTAAAAGGATGGAAAAAAAAGAGACACACAAAAATTGACGATGCCTGGTTATCCCCCGAAACTTGTACCCCCCTTAACAGGAGGCACAAGCTCTTAAGATATGAATGAAGGGGATATATACGCTTACTACAGTTAAATATAAGAAAAGAAAAAAATAAAACCTAATTTTTTAACCTCTTTTTACTTGCCTCAAACCTGGACGTGTCGCAAACTTTTCACTGTAGACGTTCCTCTTCAGTTTTAGGCGTACCTCTTCCCTAGAAAACCGAGAGACATCTAGTGAAGAGATCTACCTCTTGCCTCAGTGTCTTAACCTTTTTAAATTGACCTTTTCTAAACATACGCATTACCTCAAATCCTGCTATGGTGGCACGTCCTGAAGCAAACGATTTAAAGCCCAAGGTTGGTTTCGTTAAACGCTTGAGTTTGCCATGGTCGGACTCAATTCTATTGTTTAGATACTTGACCTTTCTATGTAATACAGTGTCAGGCATATCTCCTTTTTTCTTGAGGTTATTAATGGCCATATTGTAGCTAGATTTCTTATCCGTATTGATGGTTTTAGACTTTTCACATTCTTTTAATCCTTGAAGTGATTTTCGTAAAAAATGCTCCGCAGACTCTCCATCGCGTGATGGAGAAAGATAAAAGTCGATAGTTTCTCCTTCCTTGTTTACTGCTCTGTACAGATAAGTTCACTTCCCTTTTACTTTGATATAGGTCTCATCGGTGTACCATGTTTTATTAGATTTAGGCTTCCAGTATTTCTTCAATTTAGCAGATAGTTTAGGGGCATAGAAGACTACCCATCGATTGATCGTGCTATGATCTAGGTACACACCTCTTTCTTCTAGCATCTCTTCCAAGTCTCAGTAGCTTATGCCGTATTTTAGGTACCAGCGAATGGCCCATATAATGATGTCTTGTTTGAATTGGCGGTGTTTAAATAGGTT
>JBCCFU010000107.1:0-4660 GCA_039029575.1 Bacteroidota bacterium
CTCTTTCTGTGCTCACTGAGTATATACAAAAACAAGGAAGTCACTAAAAAAGGGCTATCCATCGCCACCCAAACGATCAAAGATCGCTATGGATGGAGAATTTCGCCCAGATTCGTTAAATACGTGGAAGAAAATTTCGCATCTTTAGCAGATCAGTTGTGTAATTATTTTATTTAAGTTGGTAACATACTCCCACCACCAAAAAGGAAACCCAATTTTGGATGGGCGCTTCTTATACGACCTAATGCCAGTCAAACTCATCCTTTCACTATAGCACCTGCGCTGACAAGTATAGCTATAGAGGCTCTCTTTACACAAACACGCTGTCCGCATGCATCAACTTTAGCTGAGATAAAAGAGAAGTATGCAGCCTTTATTTTAAGATATTGACTAAGATGTTTTGCATGATATACCTACCAATTTTTTCCATACGCTCGGACTTAGCGAAGAATTTTTTGATTGAGTCCGACACTTTCCAAACATCAGGGAAGTCTAACTTGCTCTTCAAAAAGGTATAAAACGTATTATCACCATCACGAACTTCATACTTAGTATATTCGAAGATTTTACCTTTATGTTCTAGCCACATACCTAAGATAAGGCTATCTCCCATCCCCATCAAGAGCGCTTCGGGGTCTCCTCTTTCAGCTTGTTGCCCAAGAATAGGAGCGAGCGCATCATATTTTGAGAAAAAGTAAGTATTAAGCTCCTCCAACTTCCATACGATCAACGCTAAAAACAACGCCGCCAACCCTACAAAAAGGAGATTAGTGATGCAATAAGACGACCTTTTAATCTCTCTTGGTCTAGTAAGTAAGCTCAATAATATTACAGCAGTACCAATAATACCCAAAGCAGGTAGCCAATCAAACAAGAGGCATACACCCACGAAGGTAGTGTAAAGGATGATTTTGAATAAACGACGAAATATCCTAAACACCCCTGAAAAAGATCGAAATGTGTGTCTGAAAAAGCCCGCCTCCAGACAATTGGACACCGAACTTATAACATAATCAAAGAAAAAGGCTTTAAAAAACATTATCGCAATGTTTTTCTTACTAAACTTGTCTTCCACTGCATCCCCCTGGTCCTTAAGGCTTTTGTAAGAGAGGTAGACATTAAGAAAGAAGAAAAAGCCTGGCAAAGAAACCAAACGATGCCATGCATAGACCAAAGGATTCATCAATTTTATAAACTCCCAAGAATTTCCCAACGATAGACTAATTACTTCTTGTACGACCGTTTTCTTTCTTTTTGGATTTCTTCTTCTACGGTCATATACATATGCATACCTTTCGTCTTCATAATCATCGTCATCATAGTCAAATTCTTCATCTTCCATCTCGAAGTTTGCTTCATATGCCCTAGCAGCAGTAGATGTGGAAAAACTGCAAAGGCCGGCCGCTCCGATAAAACCATACAATATAAAGAAACGAATTTTGTCTAATTTGGGGGAAATATTCATCTGGTAAGAAAATATGTTTTTTGTTTGAGTTAAGTTAAGAAAAAGAAAATAAATTAAGCAATGTATCGATTACAAAGACATTACGTTTTTTCACTACAGTAAAAGGCAACTATCTGAATTTTTCATTGCATTCATCTGAGACTGTAAGTTTACGTCTGCCTTTGGCACGTCGATTGTTTAATACTCTCCTACCGGAGGCATCTTCCATTCGAGACCGAAAGCCATGCTTATTTTTTCTTTTATTACGAGAAGGTTGGTATGTTCTTTTCATGGGGCAAAGTTAGGGCAGTTTTTTGAAAAATCAAATTATAACAAACGAATTTATTAAATAGTAAGTAGATTTTCTTTCTTTTTTCTGCATAATTCTTCTATTCCCTTGATGTATTTATCTGTTATTTTTTGTAACTTATCCTCTGCCTTCTTGATTTCATCTTCAGAAATACCTTCTTTTGGCAAGTTTTTGAGTTCTTTTTTCGCATGTGTACGTTGGTTGCGGATTAGCACTTTCTCCTTTTCTTCCTGCTCGTGCACCTCCCCGACATGCTTTTTTCTACGCTCTTCTGTAAGGGGCGGAAGGGTAACATAGACAGAGCCTGTATTACCTTTCCTTCTGACACTAAAGTCTTGTTTACTTCTTGTAATACCACTTTCAATAGCTGCTGCATGCGTTTTATCAAAGGGCTCTATAGAGATCGTTTGAGAATCTATCTTGTTAAAACGAGCAATATTCTTGATGGGAAGTAAGGTTTCATAGATATTGACTTTGATATTTTCAAGGCTTTTAGAACTAATACTCACTTGTATACGATCAAGGTGTTCTTGGGTCTTTTGGCGTGTCTGCTCCATCTTCTCAGTGACTTCTTTCATTATGTCTTGTATGTTCATAGGTAAAATTTGGTTTAAAATGGTGAATGATTACTACATTTACACCCCTAAAATAGGTAATCTCCTCACATTAAAAAAACTAGAACCCCATTTTTCACATGCAAGTAGCATATGAACTGAAAAGAAGTATTGTTGATGGCTTAAAAGCAAATTATGCCATAGACGTTCCGCTGGAAAAGATTATACTTTCCCCAACGGAAAAAAACTTTGAAGGTAACTATACATTCACTACGTTTCCTTTGAAGAGCCAACTCAACGTATCACCACCTTCCATCGCAGAGAAGCTAGGAGCGTATCTGATCGAAAAAAACGATCTGGTAGCTCACTATCAGGTAGTCAAAGGTTTTCTAAACCTTACACTCTCAGACAAAGGGTGGATAGCCATGGCAAAACAAGCGGTGGATGACCTTCAAACAGAGTGGGTGAAGACAAACGAGCGTATCGTGGTAGAATTTTCACAACCTAATACAAATAAACCGCTCCACCTAGGACACTTGCGTAACAATTTTTTGGGAACTTCTCTTTCGAATATTTTAGAAGCTACGGGACATACCGTAGATAGAATCAATATTATGAACGATCGAGGTATTCATATCTGTAAGTCGATGGTTGCCTATCAACGTTTTGGAGAAAATCGTACACCTACTTCTGAAGGCATGAAAGGCGATCATTTTGTAGGGCACTACTACGTCCTCTTTGAAAAAGCGTATCAAGAGGAGATAAAAACACTCACCCAAAAGCTAGGAGACGTAGAAAGAGCGAAAAGAGAGGCACCTATCATGGTTTTAGCACAAAAAACATTGGAAAAGTGGGAAGCAGGCGATACTGAGGTAGTTGCCCTCTGGAAGCGTATGAATGAATGGGTTATTGCAGGGTTTGAAGTGACGTATAAACGAACGGATACGACTTTTGATAAGGTATACTACGAATCAGATACATACCTTCTAGGGAAAAAAGTGGTGAATGAAGGGCTTGAAAGAGGCATTTTAAAAAAGAAAAAAGACGGAAGTGTTTGGGTAGACCTTGAAGAAAAGAAACTAGGCGAAAAGCTTGTCCTCCGTAGCAATGGCACGACGGTATATATAACGCAAGATATGGGCGCAATTGATGAGCGGCATGAAACATTCAACTTTGACAAACATATTTACGTGGTAGGAAGTGAGCAGGAGCGCCACTTCGAAGTGCTCTTTGAGATCATGAAGAAGTTAGGACGAACCTATGCCCACAAGCTCTACCACCTCTCTTATGGCATGGTAGACTTGCCAAGTGGGAAGATGAAATCACGGGAAGGAACAACGGTGGATGCCGATACTTTGATCGACGAGATGGTCGCAACAGCCAAGGAGACGACGCAGACCCTTGGCAAGGTGGCAGGGTTGGGAGAGAAAGAGGCCGAAGCGCTCTATGAGATATTAGGCGTTGGTGCGATCAAGTACTTTTTGCTACGCGTCAACCCAAAGAAACGTCTCTTGTTTAACCCCAAAGAGTCCATCGACTTCCAAGGCAACACGGCTTCTTTTATCCAATACACCCATGCACGGATCTGTACAATGTTGCAGAAAGCCAAATGGCAAGAAAAAAGAGATATGCAGTCAGATATCCCATGGCATGAGGCCGAAAAAGGTGTCATCTTCCAACTAGGACGTTACCAAGAAAGCCTAGAGAATGCCTCCAATATGTACAATCCTGCCTGTCTTGTCGACTATGTCTATCAGCTCGCCAAAGCATACAATCACTTTTACGCTATTTTACCAATTATGCATGCCGAGGATGAAAAAATGAAAGTAAGGCGACTTTATCTCTCTTCCGTCACTGCACTGGCCCTCAAAAAAAGCATGGCCCTCTTGGGTATAGAGGTACCTCAAAAAATGTAATGAGGACTCCTGATGAATACTAATCTATCACCGCCTTCTTGCTCAACGCCTTCTTAACCCGTCCAAACGGACGTGTCGCAAAAAGGCATACAGGCCATTAAGGACTTGCTAGCCAAGGGTTTTCTGACTAAAGAGCAAGCTAAAAAAGCCGAAGAAGCAATCAAAGCTCAAAAAAAATAGCGGTACCCAAATTTGGCAAAAAGGTACCGCTAAAAAAAGTGTGCCCATAAAATATGGAATGTGCTCAGTGAGATCGTAGGGAGGCAAATTTATCACCCTTTTTCTGAGGTTCTCTAACATATTTCTGTGGATTCAAAAATTAGGGATCTGTCGCAAACTTGATTTTATAGAGCTGTAAGAGTTAACTTTGGAGATTCAATTTAACCTCTGAACCCCGCTTACAATCAACCTATTTAAACACCGCCAATTCAAACAA
>JBCCFU010000108.1:0-4491 GCA_039029575.1 Bacteroidota bacterium
CTTTGAAATACAATTTTGTCCTTCTGTTTCTTAGGATCCGATTTTACGATATTTTTTTCTTCAAATCCTTTATTACTCAAAGCTTTCAGTAGGTAGTTGTCAAAAAATCCAAGGCGACGGTCCATGCCTTTTTTTGTATAAAAATCCAGTGTATCGCCTTCCTTAACCGCATAATAAAGTGCGTTTGCATCATCCCCTTTATCTGCCGCTTTTAAGGTAATAGGTATCAGGAGGCAGAAAAAAGTAGAGATGAGGAGCTTTTTTTTCTTTATTGTGTTGATAAGGCTAGTCATCAGAAGGAAGTTTTTAAAGAATTGTACATGTACGCAATATTCCTGACCAAAGGTAATATATATTTTTATTTTCTTGCCTTATCATTGTAAGGATCCCTTACCCTTAATTAAGGCTTTCTTGGCATCCGTTTGGAAGGGGCTCCTTTTCTGTGACTGCTTGGGGCTATTTTTATTGAGAGATCACGTTTGCCGTATACTTCCTTAAGAAAAATCCATACTTTGATGCCTATGGCACCGTAGATGGTTTTGGCTGTAGCTTTGGCGTAGTCGATGTCGGCGCGGATGGTGTGTAAGGGGACGCGGCCGTCGTGGAACTTCTCTTTTCGTGCAATTTCTGCGCCGTTGATACGACCGGCTACTTGTATTTTGATGCCTTGGACTCCTACTCGCATGGCGTTTTTGATGGCATCTTCGACAATTCTTTTGTGTCGTGCACGTCCTGATATCTGTTTGGCTATGCTTTTGGCTACGATGGTGGCATCTAGTTCGGTTCTTTTGATTTCTTGAACGTTGATCTGAACGGTTTTGCCAAACTTCTTTTTGAGCTTTTTGGTGAGTTCTTGTATTTTCTCTCCTCCTGGGCCTATGACGATACCGGGTCTGCTGGTGTGTATGGTGAGGGTGAGGACTTTGAGGGTTCTTTCGATGATGATCTTGGAGATGATGTCGTTGGGGATCTCTTTTTTGATAAATGAGCGGATCTGATCATCTTCTTTTAAGTTGGTGGCGAAGTCTTTAAGGTTGGAGAACCATACGGAGTCCCATCCTTTGAGAACACCTATTCGATAGCTTGTAGGGTTTACTTTTTGTCCCATGGGTGATTATGTTTGTGTGTTGGTTTGAGGTTGTTGGGTGGTGGTAGAGCTTTGTTTTTTAGCAGGTGCTTTTTTGCGCGCCTTCTCTTTTTTGGGGGATTGTTTGTCTACGACAAGGGTGACGTGTGACATCCGTTTTCTGATGCGGTGGGCTACGCCACGCGGGGCGGGTTGTATTCTTTTCAACATGCCAGCACTGCCGACGTATATTTCTTTGATGTAGAGCTCTTCTGGCTGGGTTTCTCCTTGACCTTCTCTGCTTTGGTAGTTGGCAATAGCACACTTGAGGAGCTTAGAGATGTTGGGGGCTGCTCCTTTTTGGGTAACTTGAAGGGTCTGCAAGGCTTTTTCGGCGTTCATTCCTCTTATGAGGGTGGCGATAAGGCCTACTTTTCTGGGTGATACGTGTAGTTTTTTAAGTATAGCGTTGGCTTCCATGACTGTTTATTTTTTCTTTTTACTGGTGTGTCCTTTGAAGGTGCGTGTAGGGGCAAATTCACCTAATTTGTGCCCTACAGTGTCTTCAGAGGCGAAGAAAGGGATGAATTTCTTTCCGTTGTGTACGTCAAATTTAAATCCTACAAAATCAGGAGTGATGGTGGCACCTCGTGCATATGTTTTGATAGGACGTGGGTCTTTTCTTTCGGTGGCTTTCTCTATCTTTTTTAATAGATGGTAGGGGACGTAGGGGCCTTTTTTAATTGATCTTGCCATGGTGGGTAGGAATTATTTATTTCTTATTTTTTGGTGATGTATTTGTCGGAGTACTTATTTAGTTTGCGTGTCTTTTTCCCTTTGGCTTTGAGGCCTGCTTTGGAGCGTGGTTGTCCTCCGCTGGCTTTGCCTTCTCCTCCTCCCATGCCATGGTCTGCAGGGTTTTTGGCGACGGCTCGGGTACGGGATCGTCTACCAAGCCAACGGTTACGGCCTGCTTTGCCGAGGCGGGTGTTCTTATGTTGTGCATTGGAGACGGTGCCTATGGTGGCGCGGCAGGTGATGAGGACGAGCCTTTTGTCTCCAGAAGGGAGTTTTAGTTGTGCATACTTGCCTTCGCGGGCGGTAAGTTGTGCATAGGTGCCTGCGCTGCGTGCAAGGGCTGCGCCTCTGCCTGGATGTAGTTCTATACAGTGAACCATCGTACCAATAGGGATGTTTTTTAGGGGCATGCTGTTGCCTACTTCGGGGGCTACTTTTTCTCCTGAGATAATTTCGCTGCCTTCTTTGAGTTCATCAGGGGCAATGATGTAAGCCTTGTGTCCATCCTTATAATATAAGAGGGCGATGCGGGCAGTGCGGTTGGGATCGTATTGAATAGAGGAGACTACTGCAGGGACGTTGTCTCTTTTTCGCTTAAAATCGATTACGCGATATTGTTTTTTATGTCCTCCTCCTCGATGCTTGGCGGTCATCTTACCTGTATGGTTGCGACCACCACTCCTTTTGAGAGGGGTTAGGAGTGACTTTTCTGGCTTGTTATGGGTGATGGTAGAAAAGTCTTGTTTAATGTAAAAACGTCTACCAGGGGTAGTGGGTTTTATCTTTTTGTTAGCCATGAGGTTCAGGTATGTGGTTTATAATGTCGGACTTTGCATGTCTAGGCTTTCTCCTGTTTTGAGGGTGACGGTTGCTTTCTTATAAAGAGGTTTTTGCCCTTTGTTTACACGCTTTCGGGTATAGCGGGTGATTTTCTTGCCTAGGTATATGGCCGTGTTGACGGCGGTTACCTTGACTTTAAAGTCTTTTTCAAGTTGTTTTTTGATTTCTATCTTATTAGCGTCTTTGTTAACAATGAATATGTGTTGTCCTTTCTGGGCTAGCTTGGCGGCTTTCTCTGTGACCAGTGGCTTGATGATGACGTTAGACATGAGGAAAGGGAAGGTTTATGAGTTTTTTTCTATGACGGGGACACTGCTTTGAAACACAAGGAGTTTATCGGCGTTGAGCAGGTCGTAAGTATTGATCTTTTCGGCGGTGGTGACCCGGGCCTTAGGCAGGTTTTTAGCTGCTTTGATAAGTTTGTGATCTTCTTTTGGTAAGATAAGTAATGTCTTTTCTTTGATTAGCTTGAGGGCTTGCAGGATGTCTTGGTAGGCTTTTGTCTTGGCTGCCTTGAGGGTAAAGTCTTGCAATACGAGCAGATTTTTATTAGACGCTTTCAGGCTAAGCACAGATCTTCGCGCCAGCTTCCTTGTTTTTTTGTTGACCTTGAGTTTGTACTTACGCGGCTTAGGCCCGAAGAAGTTGCCACCACCCCGTAGAATGCCTGACTTCACACTCCCTTTACGCGCTCTACCGCTGCCTTTTTGGCGCATGATCTTTCTGGTGGAGGCGGTGATTTCTCCTTTGTCTTTCGTCTTGGCAGTACCTTGTCGTTGATGAGCAAGGATGCGCTTTACGTCAAGATAGACCACGTGCTCATTAGGCTTAATGCCGAAAACTTCTTTCGACAGGGTGATCTTCTCTCCTGTATCTTTTCCTTTGGATGTGAGTATGGCGTGCTGCATGGTTATTTTTTGTTGAGGAGGAGGTAACTTTTTTTTGGGCCAGGGACGGGTCCTTTGACAATCAATAGGTTTTCTTCGGGTATGATTTTGATGATTTTTAGGTTTTTTACGGTCTTCCTCTCTCCGCCCATGCGCCCAGCCATTTTCATGCCTTTGAGTACACGCGAGGGAGTAGAACAAGCACCGATAGAACCAGGGGCACGCTGACGGTCTTTCTGGCCGTGCGTGCTTTCACCTACACCGCTAAATTTGTGTCGCTTCACTACACCTGCAAAACCTTGTCCTTTGCTCTTTCCTGTGACTTCTATTTCGTCACCTTCTTTAAAGACGTTGGACACTTCGACGAGATCGCCCATCTTGACATCTCCTTCGTGGTCTTGTGAAAACTCAAACTCTGCGAGTTTCTTTTTAGGGGTGGTGTTCGCTTTTTGAAAATGTTTTTGGAGTGGCTTGGTGGTGTTTTTAACTTTTTTCTCCTCGTAACCAAGCTGAATGGCTTCATATCCATCTTTTTCTTTCGTCTTGAGGGCTACCACAGTACAAGGCCCTGCTTGCAATACAGTACAGGCCATACTATGGCCTCTTTCATTGTAGCTGGTCGTCATGCCAACTTTTCTACCTATAATGCCTTTCATGATGTTTTTCAGGTATATGTATAATGTTGAGTAAGCGCTTTTTTACTTCTAAAAGAATTTTGTGGGACAAAGTTACTTTCTTTAATTCATAATTCATAATCAGAAGAGGTGGAAAGATGAATCGATCCTCTTATAAAGGATGCCCAAGGAGCAGTTGAAGTTTCTTAATTATGAAGAGGTGATTCATTATTAATTTATGTTTTATTATGTATAAAATCGAAAAAGGGGAGGTTTATAATAATTA
>JBCCFU010000109.1:0-4447 GCA_039029575.1 Bacteroidota bacterium
ACTTTTACTAAAACTCTTGAACAAAAACTCAAAATTTTCTACTACTAACAATTTTCTTTGCTCTGCATTGTCTTTTTTTGCTTTTGTTACGATCTTGGTCTGGTCAATAGAAGGTACGTATTGTACATCTTTTTCGTCTAACAGAGCTATTTCATTTTTGAGTTTTTGTTCAAGAGTTTTAGTAAAAGTATTTTCTAAGAACTTATACCATCCTTCTTGGATTTTTAAAATGATGTTGATTACATTTTGTAAACTTTCTTGCCATACTTTATTTTCTTTGTATGATAAAGTGTCTTTATTGGCTATTTTTTGTATGCGATCGGTCTCAGCAGATGTAATGGGGTAAAACTCTTTTTTTAAGATTTCACCTACAGTCGTTACTCTCTCATCATGTGCTGACATCTTGACGTTAGCTTCAAGATCGTATGTATTATTTTTTTCGTCAAAAAGATGGATCAAAAAATCATTACATATTGCTTCTTTTTTTTTAATATAACCACTGACATTATTAATATCAAAGCCAAAATCGCTAAAGTAACCCCGTAATACAGTGCTTGCGCTCACGATTTCTTCTTTTTCTGTTTCTTCTGTTTTCTCTTGAGCAGCCAATACGTTTTGTCCCCACATGCCAGCGTTGGTTCCTATCATTAGGAGAGTAAAAGCCAAATATCGAAGTTGTGTACTTATCATAAGGCCAAAAATACATTTATTCTTATAAATAATCTTACACATCACTGTAGGTGGCTAAAAAAATGGCTTTAGGGGCTATTTTTTGGATATCAAGGTGAGGGATAGCCTCTATTTCGTCCGAAAAGAAGCCTTGTAAGAGGAGTCTTTCAGCAGATGAGGTTGTGAGGCCTCGAGTACGTAGGTAGGTGAGTTGGGTGGGGTCGAGCTGGGTCGTAGTTGCCCCATGGCTACACTGCACATCGTCGGCCTCAATGGAGAGCTGTGGACGGGTGTATAGGGTGGCTTCATCGGAGCGGAGCCATGCCTTATGCTGTTGCGAGGCAGTGCTCTTTTGTGCATTGGGTGAGATCAAGACAGTGCCATCAAAGAGCGCCGTACTGCGATCTTGGATAAGCCCTTTATAATGTTGTCGCGTTGAGGTATGACCACATTGGTGATGCACAGCCGTATGCAGGGCAAGGTGCTGCTGCTCACACGTACGATAAAGGCCATGGAGCTCCGTGCTTGCTTCCTTGCCTGTGAGTGTGACGACTATGGCATCCCGTACCAGCGCGTCCCCTGGGTAGGCACTGAGAAGATGTTGCTTAAAAGTGCTTCTTTCTGCTTGACGTACATAATTATAGCGAAGATGGTGCTGGGCAGGAGAGGTTGTCTGCAACGGGTAGTAAGTAAGTTCACTGTCCGCCTCTAAGACAATCTCTCCTACGCGGTGAACGAAGGCAGGCACCGAAGAAGTTGTCGTAGAAAAAGTCTCTATGATCGTCGCTTGGCTATGCTTTCCCATCACAATCAGCAGACGGGGGAAAGAGGCCATTGGCACGTCGCTTTCTGCAAAGTGGTGGATCAAAAGAGGCTTTTCGATGCGAACATGGGGGGGGACATATAGAAATGTGCCCTCATCAAAGAACATCTGATTAAGTGCCACCCAACCGTCTTGCACAACGCCCGCTTGCCCGTTGAAATGGTCATTTAAAAGCGATGGAAAGCGGCGATAACCTTCTGCTAAAGAGGTAACCTCGCAAGGGAAGTCCCCTTCTTGAGAAGGTGGATGGAGTGCCCCATGATAGATCGTACATATATGGCTATCGATCCCCTGTAAAAGAGAAGGAAGTTTGGCAACCCTTGAAGTTAGCGGAGCCGAGACCACCTCCTCAGAAAAGAAAGGAGCCAGACGATGGGCAAGTTTCGTATAGCGATAAGCTTCCGACTTTGAGGTAGGCAATCCATCTGTAGAAAAAAGATCGTACCCTTGCTGACGCACCTCGTTGAACAAAGGTATTGTGTGCGTATGACTTGCCAAGCGTTCCTCATACCGCTCACGCAAACACGTCGTCAAAGTATCGATAAGAGGCGAAGAAGTTGTCATGAGCGATCAGGTTTCAATCCAAGGAGCGAATTATATCCCTCTTGCAGCAGTTGCTGAGCCAAAGCCGCCTTTCCCTGCTTAACGATTCGCCCTTGGTCGAGGACATGCACCACATCGGGTGTCAGGTAGTTGAAAAGATGCGTATAGTGCGTGATGATCAGTAGGCTCCCCCCCTCTTCTCGCATCCGTTGCAGCTCCTTACCCAATCGTGCGAGCGCATCCGCATCGAGCCCAGAGTCAGGCTCATCCAAGATGGCACATTGGGGCGCTAGCAACGTCATCTGCAAGAGCTCCACCCGCTTCTTTTCCCCGCCGGAGAAGCCTTCATTCAATGGTCGTGATAGGAAAGCAGGGGCTAAGTCAAGTGCCTGCATACGTTTTTTCACCAAAGCCAGCAGATCGGGCGTAGACATCAGTGCTTCACCTCTTGCACGTGCAAGCGCATCCATAGATGCCTTGAGAAAAGTGATCAAGCTGACTCCTGGGATTGCCACAGGATGCTGAAAAGCTACAAAAAGGCCTTTGGCTGCCCGCTCCTCAGGCGTATAGGCAACGAGATCCTCCCCATCATAGTAAATCGCGCCTCCCACCACCTTATAGTCAGGAGCACCAGCAACAACTTGCGCCACCGTCGTCTTTCCCTGCCCATTCCTTCCCATCAAGACATGCACCTCCCTCCGGCCCACCGTCAGGTTCAACCCTTGCAATATAGGCTTGTCATCTGCGCAAACACGCAAGTCTTGAATAGCTAAAAGAGGTCTCTCGTTCATATTGTAACCATTGAAAAAAGCAAAAATACATTGTAATTCACAATTAACTTCATGCACAGACCAGAATATGTCATTCGTTAAAAAAGACTTACCTTTGCCCCACATAAAAGTAAGTCAGCCTATCGCTTCTTTCGGGAAGAGGAAAGTCCGGACAACAGAGAGCACCCTACTTCCTAACCGGAAGGGGAGGGTCGTGCCAACGGTCCTCCACAGCTAGTGCCACAGAAAAGAAACCGCCTGCCTAGCAGGTAAGGGTGAAAAGGTGGAGTAAGAGCCCACCGCTTGGCTAGTGATAGCCAAGGCAAGGTAAACCTTAGGGGTTGCAAGGTCATATAGACGTACTTTCTCTTGAGATATGGTAGCTCCCCCATACTGTTTACAGGAGTGCTGGGTAGACCGCTTGAGCGCTCCAGTGATGGAACGCCTAGATAAATGATAGGCCTTTTGGGTTACCAAAAGACAGAATCCGGCTTATAGACTTACTTTTATGTATTTTTTTGCCTCCCTGAGGACCCCTAACACACACTTTGCTTGCCCCCCAAATCCCATCCAATAAAAATTAGGCAGTAGGGATTAGGAATTTGTCATTTAAAAAACTATCTTTGGCCCGTTCTTTTGCTGATAATCGCAAGAACTTAACCACTAACCCTTTTTAACCATGCCAGAAAAGCATACTTCTCCCCAAGGCGAGCCATCTTCGTCCTCTCTAGAAACCCTTCTAAAAAGCATTGAAGGTAGCCTTCCTACCAACAAAAACAAGCAACTTGCAGAAGCTACCGTCTTACAAATAGGAGAGAAAAGTGTACTCGTCGATGCTCAACTCAAAGCCGACGGAGTCATCTCCATCAACGAATTCAAAGACCTTCCCAACCTCAAAGTAGGCGACACCATCAAAATATATATAGAGAACCTCGAAGACCGTAACGGCGAACTCATCGTCTCGAGAAAGAAAGCGAAAAAATTAGAAGCATGGAAAAAAATAGAAACCTCGTATGCAGAAGAAAAGACCTTATTAGGTAAAGTCATAGGCAGGGTTAAAGGTGGCTTGGAAGTCGACATAAATGGCATCACAACGTTCTTACCCGGCTCACAGATAGATACGACCCCAGTTACAGACTTTGATTCACTGCTACATCAAACCATGGAGTTAGCCGTCCTGAGCATCAACAGAGAAAAGAAAAATGCCGTCGTCTCAAGAAGAGTCCTCCTTGAATATGAGCAAAAAGCATTGATTGAAAAACTAGAAGTAGGCCAAGTGTTAGAAGGTACCATCAAAAACATTACACGCTTTGGTGTCTTCGTAGAGCTAGCTTCCGACATCACAGGACTCGTCTATGTCAAAGAGACCTCTTGGGATAAAAAAGTGACCCATCCCGATCAAATCACAGACGAAGAAGGAAACCCTCTCTTTGTCATAGGAGAACCAATCAAAGTAGTAGTCAAAGAGATAGAGCCACAAGAAGGACATCGTATCCCTCGTATCGCCCTCTCTACCAGAGCACTCTTACCCAATCCATGGGATGACCTCCCCGAAAGTATAGAAATAGGCTCTGTAGTCAAAGGAAACGTCACCTCCATCCAAGATCGAGGCATATGTGTCAGGATAAAAGAAGGCGTAGAA
>JBCCFU010000110.1:0-4365 GCA_039029575.1 Bacteroidota bacterium
GCCGAGAGCACGCGCATGCTACGTACCGGCTCATGGGCAGGCCAAAGCCGAGGCCCGCCATAGGGCTGCTGCGATGCTCTTTTGGCATTGACATCAGCGCCTTCTCTTATAAGGAGTTCGGCTAATTCTTTGCTATTTTTCTCAGCAGCCCAGTGCAAAGGTGTGCATCCTTCTCCATCTTTGGCATTGACATCCGCATCATGCTGGATAAGAAACTCGGCTACTTCTTTGCTGTTATTCCATGCAGCGTAGTGCAAAGGTGTCACTCTGTAAATGGAATTGTGCGTGGCATCTATATCAACGATGTAATGCACTAGTATGTCTTTCACAGTCTCCTTGTCTCCACCTTTTAAAGCCTCCCACCACTTTTCTTTAGTTTTCTCATCCAAGGGTTTTCTTTTTATCATCTTTTCCATGAGGGGTCTAAATTTTTGTGAGAATTCTAGCTTACTAATAAGACCACTATAGTGACAATCACTGGGGAAAGAACAGATAAAACACAGCAAGAGTATTTGTAGCAAGATTTTCTTTTCTCCGATCTCTTGATTTTGACGTTTTGTACGTGGTTCATTAATTTATTTTCTGTGTTGGTAATATCTTTTTCTTTCGGTGGTGTTTTCTCTTTTTCTGTTTTATTCTTTTGTGTGACTAATTTTTGTGGGATAGTGATAGCTTGGGTGGTGATATGATGACTTTGTTTGGACGTGACAGACTGCGACAGATCCATAAATTTTTCATTTTCAACCCATACAAAGCTTAAAAAAAGACGCGCGTTGTTAGCTTTTGCAAAAGGAGAAAGAAGAAAAAGGTAGTAAACGTTACAGGATAATTTTGAAATATGTCAATGATGAGATATAAAAAAAGTTAAGATTTAAAATAAAATGTTATATTTGCTCAAAAAAAACTAGAAATATTTTTACGATCGATTTTATATGACTTATCAAAAAACCTTTACTGCTTTTTTACTGCTTTTAGTGTCTATACCCAGAAACGTAGATGCTGCTGAAATACAGAGACCTTGGTTCGGATATCTTCTTCCTTTTTACCTAGAAAACCCCTATACCCAAACAAACGGCGGTTATAACAACTTTTCAGGTCTAGATTTTAGAAGGAAAATACTCCCAGTGGAGCTTTCATATGCCAACCTCTCCAACGTCAACTTCACTGGGAAAAACTTTGGTTTCACCAAGTTCCAGGGTGCCAACATGCAAGGTGCCAACCTTGAAAATACAACTTGTGACTACTTGCTATCTTTCAAAAAGTGCCTAGAAAAATGGAAACGTAGTAATCGCTTATCTCAGCCACTCATAAAAATCTTCGAAGGCATCACGGAACAAATAAAAGAGAGCTTGGAAAGCATAAAGGAAGTCTATCCCACCCTTCGCAGTAATGGCGAAAAAGCAGCACTCCTCGAGATTGCCTCTACCCTGGCCTATATGCCTAGCTGTGCAATGCCAATTATAAAACGTGATCAACAGGCGTTTTTCATTTGTTTTAGCTACTGGGCGTGCAAATTACTCTTACTCAAAAAGGAGCTCGGTCGATGGGGTAGTCAACTGATATGCCCACTAGAAGAGGAACTTGAAATTAATGCTACTGACTATTGTTGGCAAACCGACTACTCACCCCATCTTGAACACTCGAAAGCTCTATATATCGCTTCCCAATGGTGTCGATCTACTACATCGATCTGCATTGACAATAGTGTAGCCTCACTGATCCAACAATATGCTAAAGACGAATACTTAATCTATAGCAATCTTAACGAATATAATAATTTGTTCCAAAAGGGGGCAGAAAGGTATACAAAACCGTCCCTACAGAAAGAAGGATATGGTATTTACAAGGTATTAATCGAAAAAAGCATTGCAATTTTGCAAGAAGTCTATACCCGTCTAACATCTACAGAGGCCCAGATAGAGGCAATCGATATCGCTCTAAGCTTTTCCGAAGCCTACAAAAAGGGGCATTTGGACTTTCTGTTGCACTTCCTTTCTTGCAAAAATCGGCTTATAAAGCTCATAAAAACATACTCTTACGCAAAGGAAGGTCATACATGGCTATGGTATCAAGTCAAGTTAGGTGCCCTACTAAGAAACGGATCCACCGAACTCTCAGACATGGACTATAAAGCGGGGCTACTCCCAAGATTCTTCTTAAATGCCGATCTCTCCAAGATTAACTTCCGTTTTCAAAATTTAGTTTACATCAACTTCTCTGATCTCAATATGCAAGGTGTCAATCTCGATGATACGACCTGCGACTACTTGCAATGTCTATGTCTTCGTGTAAAAGCATATACGTACTATGATAATTGGCTAGTTAGACAACTCAGTAAAAGTTTGGCAAGCATAGCGGACCTCTATCCCAACCTTCCTAGCAATAGCGACAAAGCAGCACTCCTTAAGATTGCCTCTGCTTTCGCCTATCTGCCATCTGACTACCTAGTACCCGTATACAATCCTGATGAAAATGAGGATTATATCCGACTTGGCTATTGGTCGTGCAAATTACTCTTACTCAAAAAAAAGCTCGGTGCGTTGGGTAATCAGCTGGTATGCCCACTAGAAAAGCACCTTGAAGAGAATGCCGCCACCTTTTGTTGGAAAACCGACTACACAGCCCATCTTGAACATCCTAAAGCTATATATATCGCTTCTCAGTGGTGTCGCTCTACCACATCGGTCTGCCTTAAAAATAATGTACCCTTACTTATCCAACAGTATATTCAGTGCGACTATCCAATTTATACCAAAATTGGCGAATACAGGGAATACTTCAAGGATGAGGTAAAACGGTATGTGAGGCCATCACTAAGGAAGGAAGGGTATGACTTTTATAAGGGAGCCATCGAAGATGGCCTCTATGGACTGGATATGATATATTGACAGCTAGCTTCCTCGAATTTACAAGAGAAAGAAATATACCAAAATATGATCATTGATCTCGTGCTACAATTCTCTCAAAGCCCAAGAAAGGGGGGATTCTCTTTTCTTCTGCACTTTCTTACTTGCCAAAATCAGCTTATAAATATCCAAAAATTATTGAAAGACATGCATAAAGATGTATGGTATCAAGCCAAATTAACGATCCTATCAAGTAACCCCCACAATCTCTCAGGCATGGACTGTAGAGCGGGGATACTCCCTAAAGACCTCTGGGATGTCTCGAATGCGAACTTAAGTGGTCATCACCTTGTTTACCCCAGCTTCTATGATGCCAAGATGAAAGGTGTCAATCTCGAAAATACGAATTGCAACTACGTTCAATGCCTTAAAGATAATATCGCCAACCAGGAAAATATAGATCCAGAACAGTTTTATGAAGAATTTGATATCGACCCTTTGATTGCCGTACTTGAAACTATATGTTACGTTTACCCTCTCCTCTTTTCCAATGATGATAAAGCTCAACTCCTTAAGATCACCTCTGCCTTGGCAAGTCTTCCTTACTCCATAGAGTCTGTTGTATCCAAGAAATATAGGACACAAACCAGCTGTACGGCATACTTCGTCAAATTGGACTACTGGTCGTTAAAACTGCTACTCTTTAAAGAGAAACTCGGTGATTTGGGCAATGACCTGATGTGCGAAGAGGAAGAGAATCTTAAAAGAAGAGAAAAGGAAGATTGCTGGAAAACGGGCTATCCTGTCGATATATACACTCAAATCGTTTCTATATGGTGCCTGCGCACCACATCAAAGTGCTTAGAAAAAGGGGTACATCTGCTTATCAAAGCCTACCTTATACCTGTGGAAGATGAAAAAGTCACTAGCGGTACTGACTTTTTGAAGCATTTTCGAGATGGGCTACGCCTTTATAATGTAAAAGTAGTGCAAGATGACCTTATTAGAACTACGATAGAAAAGAATATCGAAGGGTTGCAAGAAGTATACCCTTCTCTCATGCCACAGCTGCAAAAGAGAGCACTCGACCTCCTCTGGGGACTTTCAGAAAGCTACAAAAAGGGAAAAATGGACTTACTCTATCACTTCCTTTGGCACCAAAGTGAACTTACAGATTTCAAAAAATTGGTAAACACAAAAGTGAGAGATTACATATACTACAACAGCTAAATCTCTCTATTGGACGAGTGCTTACGCTGTATAAAACCTTGTCTATGTATTAGCGCTGTTCACAGCAGGGTGCATGCCTGCTGCTACTTAGTACTCGTAGCTTTTTTTTCTAGGAAGCCGTACTTTTATTGCTCTTCTTCCTTTTTTTCACCACAATGTAGGCTATAATAATTGTCAAGATCCCAACACCTGTGCCTGCTACTATTAGCGGCATAGGTATACCTTCTCCATCCTTATTTGAGCTTTTTTTATCAGGATTACTTTCTTCCTCATGAGGAGTCAAATTACC
>JBCCFU010000111.1:0-4313 GCA_039029575.1 Bacteroidota bacterium
CTTTAAATCGTTTGCTTCAGGGCGTGCCACCATAGCAGGATTTGAGGTAATGCGTATGTTTAGAAAAGGCCAATTTAAAAAGGTTAAGACACTGAGGCAAGAGGTAGATCTGGTCACTAGAAGCTTATCGGTTTTCTAGGGGAGAGGTACGCCTAAAACTAAAGAGGAACGTCTACAGTGAAAAATTTGCGACACGTCCCTCAATTGGTGATAACTAGGTTGACCATTTTTGCGGGTACTATGATGATTTTTTGGATCTTTTTGCCAGTGAGCCACTTCTGGATCAACGGATGTTTTTGTACTTTTTCTTCGATGATTTCACGACTGCTGCCGGTTGGGACACTTATTTCTGCTCTTTTTTTACCATTGATAGCAACGGGATAGACTTCTTCTTTCTCAACGATCTTTTTGGGGTCAAACATAGACATTGGGGCTTCCATGACGGAGGAGGTGTAGCCTAGTTGATGCCAAAGCTCTTCAGCTAGGTGGGGAGCAAAAGGTGCTAAGAGTTGTACATAGGTTTTGAGTACTTGTGTGGAGGTGCATTGCAGTTCGAGCAACGTATTCACACAGATCATCAAGCTACTGACAGCGGTGTTGAAAGCATAGCGTTCGATGCCTTCTCGAACACCTTTGATCCCTTTGTGTATAGCCCGCTCGGCCTGCTCTTCAGGCGCTTCTTGGGTGGTATGAAAGCGGCGATCTTTTCCGCTGTGAAAGAGTTTCCATACTTTCTGCATGAAGCGAGCGACTCCTTCAATTCCTTGGATATCCCACGGTTTTGACTGGGTGATGGGGCCTAAGAACATCATGTAGAGGCGGAAGGTATCGGCTCCGTATCGGGCGATAACATCATCGGGGTTGATGGCGTTGTGTTTGGATTTTGACATCTTCTCGATTTCTTGCCCACACACGTACGTTCCATCCTCTTCGAGTATAAAAGTAGCATCTGCAAAGTCGGGTCGCCATTTTTTGAGGGCCTCGCAGTTGAGTACGCCTTTTTCGACAAGTGAATGATCGACGCGCAAAGGAGTGGTGTCGTATGCCTCTTTTTTGTGGTAGGTGACGAGCTGCTGGCTTCCTTTGATGCGATAGACAAAGTGGGAAGTGGCTAAAATCATGCCTTGATTGATGAGTTTGCGGAAAGGTTCTTCGATGGGCACATAGCCGAGGTCGTTGAGTACTTTTGTGAAGAAACGTGCATAGATTAAGTGTCCTGTCGCATGTTCGGCCCCTCCAACATAGAGGTCGACCTCTTGCCAGTATTCGATGGCTTCTTTACTTGCAAAGGCGTTGTTGTTGGTTGGGTCCATGTAGCGGAAGAAGTACCAGCTAGAACCTGCCCACCCTGGCATGGTGTTGTATTCGATAGGATCACCTTGCGCCGTCGTCCAGTTCGGTGCTTTGGCAAGTGGGGGCGAGCCATCCGCCGTTGGCTTGTAGTCCTCTAAGTCAGGCAGACGCAAAGGGAGTGTCTGCTCATCCATAGGATAAGGGATGTCGTCTTTATAATAGATGGGGAAGGGTTCTCCCCAGTAGCGTTGTCTGCTAAAGACCGCATCGCGTAAGCGGTATTGTATTTTTCTTTTGCCTATGTGGCGTTTTTCGAGCTCTTCTATGATGTGCTTGCGGGCTTCCTTGACTTGCATGCCATTCAGGAAGTCTGAGTTGATCATCGTGCCTTTGGCTTCTTTGCCTTCTGTTTCGCCTTCTTTGCCATCAATGACTTTTATTTCTTCCAAGGAGAAGTGTTGTGCAAAAGCTTTGTCACGACAGTCATGGGCGGGGACGAACATGATGGCACCAGTGCCGTAGCTTCCGATGACATATTGAGCAACCCATATGGGTAGTTTTTTTTGTGTGATAGGATGGATGGCATGAAAGCCGGTAAATACGCCTGACACCTTATGAACTTCTTGCATGCGTTGACGTTCGGAGATGTTGAGAGAAGCTTCTGTATATTGGGCTACTTCTTTGGCTCGTTGCTGTGCTTGCCCATCTCCGTTGCATTGGGCATCAATTATTTTTTGTACATAAGGATGCTCAGGGGCAAGGACAAGATAGGCGACACCAAAAAGTGTTTCAGGACAGGTAGTAAACGTAATAATCGGTTCATTCACACCAGGGATCTCTGTTTGAAAGATCACATCCGCCCCTTCAGAGCGGCCGATCCAGTTGCGTTGCATCTCCTTGAGCGCATCACTCCAGTCTAGGGAATCGAGCCCTTCGAGCAGCCTGTCGGCATAGGCAGTGATACGAAGGCTCCACTGCTGCATCTTTTTCTTGATGACAGGATATCCTCCTCGTTCGGAGAAGCCCTCTTTTACCTCATCGTTGGCCAGTACTGTCCCCAACCCAGGACACCAGTTGACCACACTCTCATCCAGATAAGCCAACCGGTAGGAAAGGAGCAATTTTTGTTGTGCCTCATGCGTCATCTTGTTCCACTCCTTCGCCGTAACGGTGGGTGTCTGACTAGCACATACGGCCTCCAAATGCGTATTTCCCTCCTTCGCTAGCCGATCTATCAACGTCTCAATAGGCATGGCAGACCTTTCCTTACGGTCATACCACGTATTATAGAGAAGGAGAAAAAGCCACTGCGTCCAGCGATAATAGTCCGTGTCCGCAGTAGACACTACCCGATCCCAATCAAAAGAGAGCCCTAGACTCTCCAGCTGCTCTCGATAGCGTTGGATGTTTCTTTCGGTGGTCACCTTCGGATGGGCACCAACCTCTTGCGCATATTGCTCTGCTGGCAACCCAAAAGCATCAAAACCCATGGGGTGCAGCACATTATAACCCAGGCTACGCTGATAACGCGCAAAGACATCACTCGCTACATAACCTAGCGCATGCCCTGTATGCAGTCCCTGGCCAGAGGGATAGGGAAACATGTCTAAGACATAAAACTTCTTTTTCGAGGAATCGTTTTTTATGCCAAAAGAGTGATACTTCTTCCAATAGGATTGCCATTTCTTTTCTATTGATAAAAAATCGTACTTCATTATCGTGTCATTTTGTCATTTTTTAATCTTTTAGCTGTTATAGCAACTTTTTCCCTTTCAATAACATGCGCACCAGGTTGACCTGTTGCTGGTTTTGGAAAGCTCCGTAAGGTATATAAATAAAATGGGCCTTAGAGAGCATCAACATAAAGTGATCTTTCCCTTCGCGCGCAGACATGACATGCTTCCAGTCGATCGGCATACCCCGCTTGCTATCTAAGTAGATCACTACCCGCTCTTTGTTGAACTCATAAAAAAGTCGCTCAAAAAGAAGCTTACTTTCGTCCATCCTCGTGAGAGTATAAAACTGGAAAACCCAAAAAAGGACATACAGTAACAGCAACACTGGTGGGACAATCGCTGACTTCACGTATTCCATATAAAAGAGACCACCGGATAAAGCAGCGACTATCAAACTGAGCCACCATTGCTGACGAAAGATGTTCCACAGCGCAAGGCGGATGTACTTAGAGGGAGTGAGACGGGTTTTTCTTGTTTTAATAATCATGGCAGTATATGTGAATAGGAGACAAAAGTATACAAATTCCCCGCAAGCTACCAAATTTTAGACCCTCTGCTCTTTTTTATCCTTCCTTTTTCAACTTATCAATACTTATCAAATATACCACGTAACCTAAAAAAATAGACTTTTAAAAAAATAACGATAGGACTATAAAAAAACGTAAAAATAAAATTAAAGAGGCTATTCTTTTTTGTTTTAAAAAAAGTTTTGTATTATTGTCGCGTCAAATTCCTCTTTTGGCACTCAATTTAACTTAATAAACCACTTAAACAAACCTAACCTTTTAGCCGCAACATCATTGCTATTCAAAGGACGGGACCGAGATCAAAAGCGGGATCGAATGCCTTGCTGAACGAAAAAAGGTATCTGAGGTGCGCGTAATGACGACGATTTTCGATGGCCCCTCAATGGGGCCAGAGGTAAAAAAGGCATGCAAGGCGATGTGCCAAAAGGAAGATCTGTGCTCTCATTTTGTCGTCAGCTTCCCCGAAACTTTTTACGATAGTTATGCCCTTGTGGAAGACCAAGGGTTCTACTGTACTTTTTTAGCGCGCCGCCCTTAAGCTAACTTAATCATCGCAGCGACACGATCGTTCCCTGCGCCAGGGCGCAAAGACGTTTTTCGCCGACATCGTCGATGCTGAAGACATCACACTGGCAGACCGCCTGGCGCTTGCCGGTCGATCGTGTCCGGGCGCTGGCCAGCAAACGAACGCCGCCGGCCGGTCGGACGTAGTTGATCTTGAATTCCGATGTCAGCGCATCGCCGCCCAGCGCAAGCC
>JBCCFU010000112.1:0-4301 GCA_039029575.1 Bacteroidota bacterium
CCCACCACCAAAAAGGATACCTAATTTTGTATGGGAGCTTCTTGCGACCTAATGAGGCAGTCAGATTCATTCATTCGCTATAGCTATAGAGGCTCTCTTTACAGAAACACGCTGTCCGCATGCATTAGCTGGGCCTAAGGTAAAAAAACAATTTTTTATCTTCAAAGAAAATAGGGGCTATCCATCGCCACGCAAGCGATCTTTGCTTCCTATGAATAGAGAATTCCTCCCCGATTTCTTAAAACTTCCTTTTCTTTGCTATATAATAAATGAGCAGGTCTAAGCAGAAGCATACCACGCAAAGTAAAGTGATACTGCCAACAACTATTGAAAAGATCAATATCCCTTTTGTTGGTAAAGTATCCCACAAGACAATTCCTAGTATCAACTCCATGAGACCTGAACAGCACGCAAGGCAGGCACAAACTCTTATTTTACAGAAATTTTTTCGCTTTTCATCAAGCATCTTGGCCACATCACTACTTGCATGTTGCAAACTATTTTGGGTGATTTTTTGAAGTAACATTACCCGCTTGTTATCCTTTGGGTCATACAGATAGTCTCTTATAAGGAAGACAATATCTTTTGAAAAATACAATGTAGGTGCATAGTATCGGAGAAATCCTTCCATAAATTTATTGATGTCGATCTTAGGATCAGTAAAAAGGCAGGCATGGTAATCAAGTGAAGCTTTTAGTTCTATTTCAAGAGGATATTGTGTCTCGTTTTTTTTGAACTGCTTGGTATTATAGTTCTCGTATAACGTACCGCTTCTTTTTGCATGGGAATACAATATTTTTTGAGCCCAGTGAGTTTTTTGCTTAAGGGGCTGGTGGGCTGGTGCTTCTTTTTTTGGAAGTGGAGACTCCAAAGCCGCTATCGCTTCTTGTCCCACCCTTTCGTCTGATACGCCCGAAAGGGTATTGACAGGTAGCAGCAAGGGCGAGCTCTTTCTATCATTTCTATCACTAAAGGTGCTTACTTCAAGGGTACTTGCGCACAGTTGGGAAGTCAAAAGCAAGGCAAAGAGAAAGCTAACGTACCTTTTGTAAGTATTAAAAGAGGGTGTCATGGCAAATGGTTGTTTGTTGAGAGGTAATAGTAATAATATTTGGGCAAAAAGATTGACAAATATTAACTAGCTACGAGAGTGTTTTCAGCACAATATTATGGTTCGTATAGATACATATATCTGCTGCGATATGGAGGCTTTCGCGTACGATCTCTTCTGCTGAGAGCTTAGGGGCAAACTTTCGAAGCGCCAGTGCTGCGGAGAGGGCATACACACCGCCTGATCCTATGGCTGCGACTGGCTCATTTGGTTCGAGTACATCGCCTGCCCCTGAGAGGATCAATATTTTCTCTTTGTTTGCCAAGATGATCATTGCTTCTAGCTTTCTAAGGAAACGTTCTGTACGCCAGCTTTTGACGAGTTCTAGGGCGGCACGTTTCATGTCGTTGGCATGAGCATTGAGCTTCTTTTCAAATTCTTCTAACAGCGTAAAAGCATCTGCAGTAGCCCCTGCAAAGCCAGTAAGGATGTTGCCACGCAGCTCGTGTATCTTGTTTACATTGCTTTTGGCGACAGTGTTACCAAGGGTAGCTTGTCCATCTCCACCAATGGCAAGGACTCCGTCATGAATGACCGCAAGGATCGTCGTAGACTTTAAGGATGGTTGAAGCGGGTTGTCGCTTGTTTGATTATTATACATGGTGTACAAAGGTATTTAAGAGGTAAAGGTAAAAGTTTTTATGCACTCTTGCCAGCATTTTTTTTGTAATTTTTATCCCACTGATCTAGGCCACGCAAAGAGAGGCACAAATAGCCAATATATTTGATGGCAAAAGGCTTGGCCCCCATAATAAAGAGGTAGGCATAGGATATATGTGCTGCAAAGGAGAAAAGCCATGACTCCCTCTTCTTCTGTGCAAGGAGATAGTAGTTGACCACGGCAAAAGAGGCATGAAAACCATCAATAAAGGGGCTTTTTCCTTTCAGAGCAGGGTAAGTTTGGTAAAGAATATATAAGAGAGACCCAGAAAGTACCCAACCAGTCAACGCTATTAAGAAAAACATAAGGAGCGAATCCTTTGTGAGGATGGTGATTTCTTTTTGAGAAGATGACTTTTTAGATCGAAAACCCCATTTGTATAAGCCATAGCTGCTCTTCATGATAAGGACACAATCTAAAATAATCTTAGCGTACAGCCCTTGCGTCAGATATATCACCATCCCGAACAACTTTTTAAGAATGTTGAGCATCCAAGCGTATCCCTTCCTTTGGATGGTCAAGATCACGACAAGAAAAGCAATGCATGTAGTAAGAATCTGCAAAGTATATTCAAAGGTGATAACTTTCCCTGACCATGGAGTTCTGCCAAGAGGGGTATCTAAAAAATTTCTGAAAGTATCTAAATAGGCTGTCATATGCTGGTAAGCGAGCTACCTACATGTGTAGGCAGGCAAAGGTCTCAAAAAATTACCACTTTGCAAAAATAGTAGCGGCCTTTATTTCAAGAAAAGGCTAAAAATCGACCTGTTGTATGATTTTGTTTAGAGGGAGGAGACCCTTTTTCGGACTTTTTTGTTAAAAACGCTCTAGGAAGTCTCCTTTACTTACTTATATTTTAACTCTTCCTTTATCTCTTTGACGATCTGAATAAATATTCTTTCTTTTGTTTTATGCTGCCCTTTACTATAAAATTCTTTGGCCAATTTGGCATATTTTAATGCTTTTTCTTTTAGTGTGGTAAGCTCTTCTTTCTTGTTCCCTTGGAGCTTGGCCATCTCTCTAAAGCAACTAACTAAGTTGGCAGCAAGGTTTCCTCTGTTGAGCAGGGTGACTCCTTGGGTTTGTTTGTTATTATAAATGGCTTCGGCATCTTTGAGTTCCTTGATGGCATCTTGGTAGGTCTCTTTTTTGGGTACGTTTTCTGCTTTAACGGTAGCTACGGAGATGAGCATCGCAATATCTGCCAGTATTTTTTTACCTTTTATATCTCTGATAAGGGTGGGATAGAGTTTTCGCGCTTGTTTCAGATAGCGTAGGCTGTTTTGATATTCTCCACTATCGACACACGCCTTACCAAGTTGGTAAGTAGTATCTGCTAATTTCAACAGCAATAGGCGATCCACCGTCCCTGTTTGTTGGTAGGTATCGTCATATATTCTTCGATATATCTGCCTAGCGTGGCCGAAGTAATTTGCACTGTTTGCATGGTCTTTGTAGGCTCGGTAAACGCTCCCAATTTCGTAATTTACTTGCGCTACTTCCAAGCCCTGAGGAAGGATTGCTCTGTATCTCTTGAGTACTTCTTTAAGTAGCTTAATGATTTCTTTGTATCTGGGATAGGGCGGCGGAACCATTTCCAACTCTATGTTTGCCAGCAGCCAATAAACTTCAGCGACAGTGGCTGCCATTTTATCTTTCTCTTTATTTTCCTTTACTTTCAAATCGTCAAGGGATTTATATAACTTCTTACGAGCCTGCTTGTACAACTTGTTTTTATTAGCTTTTTTCTCACTTCGTGCTTTTTGAAGTAATAAATCGCCTTCCTTCGTCTGAGCATTAAAGTAAAACTTAATTTTTTTATATTTAGGTTGACTACTATAGGATGGGCTGTCATTACTAGGCACTGTTTTTGAAGGATAATCTTTTGCAGCAAGAGGAGGATTAAGCTTTTTAGGCGATTTGACGTATAGCTTTTTTACGTTAGATTTCGTAGGATCTCTTTCGTCTTCAGATGCACTTAGATCTTCTATGACTAGACCTCCACCACTTTTTAGCAGGTTGGGGTTGATTATTTCCTCGGGATTGGCGACCTCTTGGATATAGATTCCTCTTTGGGAGCCATCTTTATTTGCTCCGGAGCGGGCGAGCAAATAAGCGCCACCTAATGCAAGGGGAGTAGCCATCATATAGTACATCTTTTTGTTTGATGACTTGGTATTCTCCTCAGTATTATCAGGTTCTGTGGTTGTCGACAGTGCTTCCTCTTCTTCCTCAATTTCCTTCAAAAAAGAATCATTAGTATGTTCTTTGCCCATTACACTTGGCAAGGTGAGCAAGCTAATGAAAAAAAAACCAGCAGTACGATAGCATATTCCACGCTTGTACAATGCAGCTAGCGTGAAAACACGAACCTTCACCGTCTGTTAGCGCACACCCTAGAGGCGAAAAAAGGTTATTCGTTCTCAAAGAGGACCTTTTCCTAGGAAGTTTAGCGGTCAAACAGTTTCAGTCATGGCACGGTGTCGGAGGGTGCAAGGGGTCGAGATGGGGCTGGGGGGGGTGGTGGCG
>JBCCFU010000113.1:0-4291 GCA_039029575.1 Bacteroidota bacterium
GTTGAATATCGCTCTATTTGGTCCCCCAGGTGCAGGAAAAGGCACACAAAGTGAATGGTTAATACCTCACTTAGAGCTCGTCCACATTGCCCCTGGAGACATACTCAGACAACATATTAGGCTACAGACTGACTTAGGCAAGAGCGTACAACCTTACATTGAGAGTGGGGCACTTGTTCCCAACGAACTAGTCATCTCCGCCATCACTACAAAGATGGAAGAGCATGCCGATGCAAAAGGGTTCCTTTTTGACGGTTATCCACGCACCCGACTCCAAGCTAAAACCCTTGATGAACAGCTTGCCAGCCAAGCACGTACACTTGACCTTGTCCTCTTTTTACAAGTAGGTCAGCAGACCAGTTACGAGCGCATCCAAGAAAGGAAAAAAAAACTCTTTCGTGTCGATGATCAAAGCAATGAAAAGATAGCGACACGCTTCAAATACTACCACGAAAAGACGCTACCCGTCACAGAATACTATCGAGAACAAGAGAAGCTTATTCATATTCCAGGAGAGTCAGAGATACCTCGTGTACGCGAACATATCCACGGACACTTGCAAGCTTACTTGACCAAACAATTCTAGCACCCTTTCCTTTTACAAATGCCGGAAGCTAACTTCATCGACTACGTCAAGCTCTACATGCGTGCCGGCAACGGAGGGGCTGGAAGTGTTCACTTTCGACGCGAAAAGTTTGTTCCCAAAGGAGGTCCTGATGGCGGTGATGGCGGTCATGGTGGCAACATCATACTAAAAGGCAACCCCCAACGCTCTACCCTCCTTCACCTTAGGTACAAAAAACATATCCGCGCCTCCCATGGAGAAGCAGGCAGAGGACAAAAATGCCATGGAGCTAATGGAAAAGATATCATCCTTGAAGTACCCTTAGGCACTATTGCCAAAGAAGCTGACAGCGGGAGGGTAATGATGGAAATTACCCAGCCCTACGAACAAAAAATCCTCCTAGAAGGCGGGAAAGGAGGTCTTGGCAACACCCACTTCGCTACTCCTACTCAACAAACTCCCCGCTACGCACAACCCGGTATCCATACCACAGAAAAAACAATCATCCTCGAACTCAAACTAATCGCAGATGTCGGTATCATTGGACAGCCTAATGCAGGAAAATCTACCCTCCTTTCCACCCTCTCTGCGGCGAAACCCAAAATCGCTTCTTACCCTTTCACCACCCTCACACCACAACTCGGTATCGTCGCTTATAAAGATCACACCTTTGTCATGGCCGAAATACCCGGACTCATCCAAGGTGCCGCTCAAGGCAAAGGCCTTGGTAGTCGCTTCCTCCGACATGCAGAAAGAAACAAAATACTCCTTGTCACCATTCCCGCCGACACTTCCAACTACCATGCCTACTACACCTCCCTTACCCAAGAACTCTACCAACACAACCCACAGCTCAAAAAAAAAAAACAGCTCATCGCACTTACAAAAATAGACCTCCTACCTCCCGAAGAACTCACTGCCAAACTCACACAACTCCCTGGAAACCTCGAATATGTTCCACTCTCCTCCCATGCTTATATAGGCCTCGATACACTCAAAAAAAAGTTGTTCCAAAAGCTCCATACCAGTTAATTATGCCCCCTAACTTACTCTTTTACTCTCTATACCCATAAAAGTTTAGCGAAAGAAGAAAAATGTTGTACTTTTGTATAACGAAAATGTTAAATCTACCACTATGAAACGCATTCCATCTATCACATCTTTCATCAGCTTCCTTGTGCTTACCCTCTCCTGTCATTTGTCTCTCTATGCGAGAAAAATGCCTCCCTTGGAAGATCGAATCATCTCTAAAGGAAAAGAAGTAAAGCTATGGAAAGAACTAAAAAAAGAAATCCTTGAAGATCAACGCTTGCGTATTATAAAAAATAAAGAAAATATAGAACTATTCGACAATGTCACCAAACGCTATGTTTTAGAATTAGCTAGAAACAATGAAGGTAGAAGAATCTTACTGACGATCCTTAAAAATAAAATCGATTCAAAAACCATCCAAAGACTCCTTTCTATGAAAATAGTGCAAGAAGGTGTTCCTAGCCAAGCCTCAAAAGAAGGTATGACTACACAGGCAAAAGAGAGAGTCCTTCGCGACTATCTTGTCGAATACGTAGAAATGCTTGCTAATGAAGGCCAAGTAGCTGTTCCCGGTGAAGAAGGAGATAGTCATGTAGAACTAAAAATAGAGATGGAAACAATAGTAAAAAAAGACCCCCTTCCAGCTCCCGCTAATAACAAGATCTCTCAAAAAGAAGGTTTAGAAAAAAATACTATCTGGGGTCTCCCAGCTCTCTATGTTTATGGTCTCCTAGGCATGCTCCTCCTACTCGTCTTCATCTTGTGCGTAGGTGTTATTACCAGACGTAGAAAAAAGCAGAACAACCAATAAGCTATTAAAAGAGAAATACAAAAGTAGCAAGCACCACAGCAAGGTTTTATCTTATGGAAGTGTTTGTAATGCTACTAGCCAGTTTAGCCAGGACCTCATCAGGTGCTTTTTTCGGAGAGTCTTTGGCATAAAGTTCGGCTTCTTCGTGAATAGGCAGGAGGTGGATATGAAGATGAGGTACTTCTAAGCCTACAACAGAGAGTGCTATCCTTTGACAAGGGACCACTTTTTCAAGGGTTTTGCCTACTTTTTTAGCAAACTGAAAGAGGGTAGCGATCTCTTCGTCAGAGAGGTCGAAGAGGTAGTCGATCTCTTTTTTAGGGACGATAAGTGTGTGTCCTGTCACTTTAGGATAAATATCTAAAAAGGCTATGTGTTGTGTGTCTTCGGCAATGATGTGGGCTGGAAGCTGACGTTGTATAATTTTACTAAAAAGTGTTGACATGGTGAGAAGGATTTTTAGGTTGTTAGTAGAGGGATGGTTTGCGCCATTCCCAGGTGGTGATGGCGATGCAGGTAGAGACATTGAGTGACTTTTTTTTGCCGTATTGTGGGATTTGTATGCAGGTATCTACTTGCTGAAGTACTTGGGGACTGATGCCCCATACTTCATGCCCAAAGATGAGTGCAGTAGGCTGTGCACGCTGTGCAGAGGGAATGTTTTGCAAGGGCAAGGATCTTTCTGTCTGTTCCATGGCGACACAGTAAAAACCTTCTTCTTTGAGTTTATTGACCGCTTCTTCCGTCGTTGCCATAGGATGCCAGGGAACCGTCGCTTCAGCCCCTAAAGCTGTTTTGCGTATCTCACGATGAGGAGGATGTGGGGTAATACCGCAAAGGTATATGGCGTTGATGGTAAAGGCATCAGCAAGGCGAAAGGTAGCACCAACGTTGTGTCCGCTGCGTACATTATCTAGTATAAGGACGAGGGGTTGTTGTTGAGACATATCATTGCGGTTTTCCACAAAGATACACCTTTCTTTGTGTTTTGTATGGATGGCTAGACCTACCCATTTACTGCGATGGGTAGGTCTACCCTTTTACTGCGATGGTAAGAGGTACGCATCTTCCTTGCAGTAGTACCCCAGTACTCTTTGAAGCTACGGCAAAAGTAAGCTAGATCAGCAAAACCACACTGCTCTGCTACATCTCCTATCCTTATGCTTGGGTTGTGTTTAAGTAACTTTTCAGCATGTTGCAGACGTACAATTTCAACATACTTCTGCAAGTTGTCCCCTGTGATGTTTTTAAAATACTGTCCTATATAATCACGAGAAAGGTTGATCACTCGGGCAAGAACAGGGTTGGAGAGGTCGCCCGCAATGTTATTAGCTATATACTTGAAGAGCGTTGTAAGTCGCAAGTCTGTCAAAGATGCAGATTTTAGAACAAGTTTATCGAGGAATAACTGGTTTTCGATAATGTGTCGAATCAACTCGATAACTAGGCATTGCGTCAGGTTTTGCAAAAGCTCTTCTTGGCCGATCCTATCTTGTTCATTCTCCTTAAGGATGTCTTGGAACAATACATGTAGCCTTTTGTTGTCCTCTATCTTGAAAGCCGATATGTTGACAAACTTAAAGAAGTCGATGGCTTCGTATATCTTTGCGTTGAAGTTAATAACGTCAAAGTAGCCATTTCTAGGTTCTTCTTCTGTTTTAAGGCCCTCTCCGCTTTCATCAAGCTTAAGATATTGATCTTGATAATTCGTAAATTGGTTTTTATCCTTGGACGTCAGAGGCCTTGGCTTTGATGGCAACTCGCAGTCCTTCGATGCGTGCGCATCTCTGTGGATGGGAATGAAAAGCATACTTACAATGTAACGACGGGGCAAACGGGAGATGTCAAACAACAATCAAAGTCATCCCTAAGCCCCCTGTGTA
>JBCCFU010000114.1:0-4281 GCA_039029575.1 Bacteroidota bacterium
CCTTGGTCTTCATAATGAAGAGGTATATACTATCTCCTTTGATAAGATCACTGAAATCTACCCAAACATCCAAGAGATCGATTTTATAAATGACTACCGATTCGACGATGAGGTTTTACAAATTTTGACAACCTATTTAAATAAAAATGAAAATTCAAAACTAAAAATGGTACGGTTCCTATATTATGACTATAAAGATGAAAAAAGGCCATCAAAGCCATTACAAGATCTGAACAACGGATTCGGATGGAAAAAAAAATACCTGAACAAAGAGTGGGAAATAAAAGAACAAACTATGGGAAAGGCTGGATATCAAGTTAAAGTTTTCAAACCTTCGAACTCCTTAAAAGCTTCCTTTTAAAAGAACGAATGCCCTCCTTATTAGACTTATGTAGTGGAAAGGCTTTTTTTCCTGAAATTTTATTATATTTGATCTAAATTTAGCACCTTCATTATCACACTCTACCCTCAGCTATGTTACTATTATTTACTAAAAAAAGGCATTTTTACTGGGCCATGTGCCTTGCCGTTGGCTCCATGCCCTCAACTTCTAAAGCAATGTTTGACCGTTTGCTTCGCGGCAACAAAAAATCAAAAGCCATGATAGCACAGGTAAAGAAAAAAATTAACGAAGTTTATGATCTTCTTCCAGATGATAACAGCAAAGATTTTGTCCGAAAATTAATAGAAGGGTACATGAAAAACAATAAGTTGACCAAACTCAACAACCAAGAAAAAAACCTTGCAAAGTTTTTCGTCAGTAAAAAAGAAAAAAAAACGGATGGAAAAGAGTTGTATAAAATGGTGCTTGATCATGCCCTTGCGTATCAAGCTAAAGGTGTCAATGGGGATACACAATGGGGTTTTTTGAAAAAAAAAGAATACGCAAAGGAGGAAGATGTCGCTGAAGATCTTAAATTAATTCTAGAAAATCTTCATAAAAAGATAGTAGATTATAAAAAAGTTCAAGAAAGTGATGAGAAAATAGTCAAAGCTACAAAGGTAAAATGGAAAGAAGTTTATAGCCTTGTTCAAAATAATGACAACGGAAACTTGCCCAAACTCTTTGGTGACAACGCAGAGGAGAGAGCCCTTATCGATTATATAAAGGAAAACAGTGAAAAAGACGCTGAGAAATCTTATCAAGAAATGCAAGAATATGCCATAAACCAGAATATGACAGATAATCAACTCGATTTCCTAGATGAAAATACACAATATACTGAAAAAACCATCGCTGAATCTCTTCAAAATTTGCTAAAGAGTCTTCATACGAAGATACAAGAACATCAGCAGAATAGAATCTCACTTCAAGAGTGGATCAATAAATCTTTGGATAGTAATGACACCATTTTTGACATCCCAATATTTGTCCCTGAAAATTCTGATCATATCTTCAAGCCTGAAAGTCCTATACAAATTGACCCTTACGACCCTATAAAAGAGGATGGGTCAGCTAACCTTATAAGAGTTTCTTCCTCAGCGCCAATATATGAGGATAGTGATGTTGAAGAAGAAGAGCAACGAAAGAAGTTTATCTTGTCGTCTGTTGCCATGTTTATGAGTGAGTACACAGATAATGAGCCTGCTAAAACCCTCGACTATGGAGGTATTAGGGCTTTCTCAATAGCAGTTTTAGGGTTTCTGTTGTTACTGGTAGCAATCGACTATTTCTTCGCGAAAGAAGAGCCTATTCTGTATGACGAAGATGAATAGAAGCTCTTTTTCTAGACAGGCGCGATTATCGATCAAAAATACCCTTTAGGATGTCCAAATGTTCACCTATTGCAAAGAAACATTGGGGTCAGCACTTTCTCCAAGATCCATCTATATGTGAAGAGATCGTAAATCTTTTGGGGGATACCTCCTCCTACGGGTCGGTCATAGAGGTTGGCCCAGGCTGTGGAGCGCTCACGCGCTTTCTTATAAAAAATGTAAGCGTACCGCTCTACTTGGTAGAAGTAGACAAAAGGATGGTCACCTACCTTGCGCAGACGTACCCTATGCCAGAAGGTCAGCTCATCCACCAAGACTTTATCGACTTTTCCTTTGACCAGGTACCTCAAGGAGATGTTGCACTGATCGGCAACTTACCTTACAATATGGGTTCTCAGATACTCCTGCATGCCGTTAACCATCGCAAGCGTGTGTCAAAGATGGTATGTATGCTACAAAAAGAAGTAGCTCAGCGCATAGCTTCTCCACCTGGCCATAAGCGGTATGGGCTGCTCAGTGTATGGCTCCAAGCGTTCTATACTATTTCCTATGATTTGGAAGTGCCCCCTGCTGCTTTTCGTCCTCCTCCTAAGGTTACCTCTGCGGTGTTGCGCATGGATTGTTATCGTACGAGCTTACCGTGTGATGAAAATTACTTTTTCCATGTTGTAAAAACAGCCTTTCAGCAGAGGCGTAAAATCCTTGGTAACGCGCTTTCACCATTGGGTGTATCACTTGAGAACCTTTCGGAAGACCTCTTAAAAAGGCGTGCAGAAGCCCTTTCCGTTGAAGACTTCATATTCCTTACCCAAGGTTTGTCCCTAGCAAGTCGTCGTTAAAAGCCTCCTTTATACCTTTGTATCTCTTCAAGTCGTTCTAAGGCGACGATATAGGCGGCGATACGCAGCGTTGTATGATGCTTATTTGCTACTTCAAAGACCTTTTCAAAGCTAGCGGTGACTTTAGCATCCAGGCGTTCGTTCACTTCCTCCACAGACCAGTAATAGCCTTGGTTGTTTTGAGCCCATTCGAAGTAAGAGACAATCACCCCTCCTCCATTGGCTTGGATGTCAGGGACGACCATGATCTTCTTTTGGGCTAGTATGTCATCTGCCTCGCGGGTAAGCGGGTCGTTGGCTCCTTCCACGATGATCTTGGCTGCCACTTGCTTGGCATTTTCTTGGGTGATCCAACTTGCCCCTGCTGCAGGTATCAAGACATCGGCGGACAAGCTCAATAGGCCTTTATGGTCTTTTTTTGTGACTTGTGGGAAGCCTTGGAGTGTTTTCTTTTCATTTTTATAAGCTATGGCGTGTGGGATGTCGATGCCTTTTGGATTGTAATAAGCCCCTGTGCGGTCGCTTATTGCCACGACCTTACATTTGCCCAGTGCTATAAGCTCTTTGGCTGCGTACGAGGCAACGTTACCGAAGCCTTGGATTGCCACTGTTGCTTTTTCAGGTTGTATCCCTTTTTTTTTCATAGCAAGTAAGGCAGAGAGTGCCACGCCACGTCCTGTAGCAGCTTCGCGTCCTTTGGATCCGCCTAGCGAAAGTGGCTTGCCAGTGACGATGCCAGGGTAAGCTTGTCCTCCATGGTTTCTGCTATACTCATCTACCATCCATGCCATCACCGCTGCATTTGTACCCATATCAGGTGCTGGGATATCCTTCTTCGGGCCTATATGATCGCCGAGGGCACGGATATAGGCACGAGAGAGCCGTTCAAACTCTCCTCTCGACAGCACCTTAGGATCACAAACCACGCCTCCTTTCGCCCCTCCATAGGGTAGCTCCGCCACAGCACATTTTAGCGTCATCAAGATAGCCAATGTGTTAACCTCATCTTCGTTCACCTCCAAATCGAAACGAATACCGCCTTTCGAAGGACCTGCAAGGCTAGAATGCCTCATGCGATAGCCTCGGAAAACTTTCACCTTGCCATCGTCCATGGTTACGGGGAAAGAGACAGAGAGTTGCGACTGAGGCACTTGTATCAGATCAAAAAGTTGTTCATCTACCTTGATAAAGCGATTGGCTTTCTTTAATGTATCGATTACTTCTTGATAGAGGTTGGTGGCATTGCTTTTCATGTTGAGCTTGGAAAAAGAGGTGAGGTGGGTTAGACGAAATTACGGAATATAGTGGACATGGCGAAATCTTGTCTTGAGCATTTGATTATACATAAGGGCACAAACTCTCGTGTATCACGAAGCTGAGGACCTCAGCGAACTCTGCAACTGATGACGGTTTGGCCCATCGCAAGCGCTTTTCAGGAGGAGCTTGCAAATCGCTTGCTGGCGCTTAGGTAAAGAGCCTAAGTGACTGAGCTGAACGAGGAAAAGGCCTGCAAGATTTGTAGGATGGCTTGCAGAAATACTTCGATCCAAAATTCAGCAACCACTCCTACGGATTCCGTCCAGAAAAATCACCTCATCAAGCCATATTAAAAACACAAAAATATGTCGCAGAAGGATATAACGTAGACATAGACTTAGAAAATTTCTTTTCACTGTAATACATAAATAAAGATCATTCACATTATCGATATTTATCCTTAATTTTA
>JBCCFU010000115.1:0-4267 GCA_039029575.1 Bacteroidota bacterium
AAACCTATTATAATATGTTTAGTAAGAGAAACTATAATGAGCTATTCGTCCAAGGGGCTTTACAACAGCTTTTGGGTAAGGTCAAAGAAGAAGAAGGAAAACCTGATAAAGATGCCATCAAGCTTGCGCCCTTCGCTGCGAAACGACACGAGGTACTCAATGTGCTCATAGCTATACAGGTAGCTTTACAGGAAGGATATACAAATGAGATCTACAAAAACACAGCTAGCATGGGAAAGCGATGGCTATTGGAAGATAAGCTTTTAGGTGTATTGATAGACATGGTAAGTGACCCTGAAAACAAAGTGTTCTCAGCAAAAGGAACAAAGTATGGGGAGAAGTTTATCTATGAACTTATGAAAGGAGATAAGATAGATAAGTTGTATACTAATAAAAAGTATCCTTTATTTGATCCTACTAACAAGGCGGTATTTGAAGAGTTGCTTTACAGAATCCAAAGTTTTGTAAAAGATCCTGCAAAGGTTTTATTAGCGAATGTTGCCTTCGCTGAAGCATTTAATATGCGTTTTTGGTTTTTTGGAGAAGTCCATGATAAACCTCACAAAGAGTTAGTAGCGTGGTATGAACGGTTAATCAGGAATAGAAAGGTAACGCCCTGCATAGAATTTACACGGGAGTTGATAGAGATTTATCGTTGTTTCGGTTACTATAAAGAGTCAGATCCTTCTAGCATTGCGAAAGTTAAAGATGCACTAAAGATAGTAAAAAAATCCATTCTTTCGAAACCTGGCCTATATTCGAAATCTAACTTAAAGATTGTACACTTATTGATAAAGGATCTACAAACTCCCCAAGAGGCCATTTCTGATTTTTTGACAAAACTACAAGATTTTGACATGGGTAAAAAAAATTCCGATCCATCTTTTATAATCAGAGAGAAAGATGCCTGTAAAGAATTGGTAGATATTGAAAAAGCGTGTTATGATTGTTTTCTTCACTATAAAGAATCGGATCCTTCTAGCATTGTGCAAGTTAGAAACGCATTATTACAGGAGATCAGGAAAAAATACACTTGTTCGAGATCTGCCCTAAATTTAAAAAATACAGAAAAGTGGGTATTCTCATGGACAGCCAAACTAAAAACTACTGAAGAGAGAATTTCTTATTTTCTGACAAAACGACAAGAGTTTGACATGGGTAAAAAAAAGTCAGGTCCATCTTTTATAATCAGAAAGAACGAGCCCTGTAAAGAATTGGCAAATATTTTGGCACAGTTTGACAAAGTGTGTTATGATTGTTTCAATCACTATAAAGATTCAGATCCTTCTAGCATTTCGAAAGTTAAAGAGAAACTACAGGTAGTAAAAAAATTCATGCTTTCAGAATATGAACCAAATTTTCTACCTAACTTAACCTGGATAGACTTATGGATGGATATACTAGCTACTCCCCAAGAAGTCATTTCTAATTTTATTGCAAAAGCAAAATGTTCTAACATGCAGACAATTATTATAAACAATCGAGATAAATCTTTTACAGCGACTAATATAAGGAATGAGAAGACGCTCGGCTTTTATGTCTACTACAAAGAAAAAGAAAGTTTAAACATGGAAAAAATAGTAGCGAGCAATTTCGTGCGTAATAAAGATTTTCCTACAAATTTTTTCGATATAATACCATTAAGTATGGGAACGCTTCTTGAAAAAATGGACAACCTCTTGAAAGCAGCGCGCAAGCTTGATGTGTGTGAAGAAAAAGACGTAGAGGCTTATATGAAATATAGCGATATTAAAGGATATTTTATTCAGGAACTCCAAAGTGCATTGGATAAACTTGCTCCATTGCGTGAATTAATAACTAGCGCAACCAAAGATAAGAAAAATAACCGTTCAATATACACTTGCACTGTAAGAGAACTGGCTACATTAAATAAAAGGGAAATTTTCGATGATTTATCTTTCGAACAAGATAGCCAATTGGCTATGCTATATTTCTTTGTAACACACGAAGAGCTACATACTTTGGATACAAGCTATCAGGAAGCATTAGAAGGACGTTATTACAGATGTAGCATAGTAGGGGGTTTGCATCTTTTTCTCTGGAAAAGAATACTTGCAAAGTATTTATCTAACTCATCTGTTGAAACGTTTCGTGATGATTGTGATTACTGAGCTGATACACTAAGTATAGGCGATACTGTGGAGGTTAGCGAGCCCTCTTTGACTTAGGAAAAATGGCTTTGGCAAAGAGCCATCCTATTATCTTGGAGAGACGAAGCGGTACACCAAAGGGTTCGGCTGCTTGCTGAAGGTTCTAGCTAGTGGCTCCTTGAAATGCTTTGATATATGTGTAAAGAAGCCTTGCGTCTGAAGTATCTCTGAAAAAGTGCGTATAAAACTGGTAGAGCATCTCAATTTTCGTTTGACAGGAAGATATAAGCTTGGATTGCTCCTGCTTTAGAAGCTCTTTGTTATTGTCATAAAGTACCTTTAAAGCCTCTTTACAAAGGTTAGGGTGGACTACCCCATCGATGTCTGTATGGCTTCAATCTTTTTTAGGTTATCTTTGATCTTCTGCTTAGTAGCGGATAGCTCATTTTTTTGGCATACATTTTTACAACACAGTTTACGTCTTGTGCATAGTTTCCAGTATGTCTAAAGTTCCACTGAGGCTGTACAACACCATTATTCTTAGCATTTGCGATCAACTGTATTTTCTCTTCGTCGCCTTTCTTTTCTTCTTCTTGGTATTGAACTTCAAAATTTTGATCAAAAACATTTGTTGTAACTATGTTCCAGTCTGGGGAGACGTAGCTAAATCCTCCATTTGTATAAATTGCTCTTACTTGTATGATCGGCTCACCTCCTATGTAGTTAAAATCTTTGCGCAAATATCCGTCGTAGCGGTACAAAGGGTACACAATGGGGGAAATAAAAAAGGTGTTAACCATCATAACTGGAGACACTAATAAGGCGGCGACAGATATTGATTTTTTTATAATTTGCACTCCTTTCGACGATTCATTTTCATTATTGGCTTTTTTAAACAACTTATAAGCTTCTTTTGGCCAAAGTTTTGCTACTTGCCAAAAAAAGTTTTCTTTGTAAGCATGTTCTTTATAATAAGAGATCCTATCAAGAGATTCAACATACATGTCAACCGTTTGAATATGCGAGTCAGAAAAAACACATTCTAGGGACTCGTCTTTGCTGAGTGCTCTATTTTTGCTTTTAAGGTCGTTTTTCTCTTTTATTAATTGTTGTTTGAGTTCTTGGATTTCTTGCTTTTTCTCTTTTTTTTCTAGACCTAGCTTAAGGCTTTGTATGAAGATTTGGCGTTTTAGGGTAAGGACCTTTCTACTTGCTTGGTATATATTTTTGCCTAAGTTAAGGGCTTGCTTGTTGATGTATTGAGAGAGGGGGTTATCAAACTTAGACAGGCTGTTGTAAGGCAGAGGTGTTAGCTTCTCAAGTTCTTTAAGGACATCACGGGTGCAGTCTGTGTCCCAGGGATACATATAGTTAAAGTTGAAGTAGTGGCTAAGAAAGGAGGCGCTGGTTTTTAAGTTTTGACCTCTTGTTGCTAATATGTCATGGGAGGCTACTACTATGACTATACCGCCTATTTGGTTGGTTATCAGTGCGTAGTAAGGGGCTAGGTTGGCTATAAGCCTATCTTCTGAACTTGCTTGACGTTCTCCGCAGAAACCTTCTGTATCGCAGAAAGCGATGTTTTTTTTGTAGGCGTGGTAGTATATGTTAGCGCCGGTGGTTTCTCCTCTTGCACTGTGTCCTATTTTGGGATGGGGGAGGTTGTGAAGTGGATTGATGGTGAATTGGGGTATTTTCACTTTTCCTTCATTGGATTTTCTGTTCTTTTTGCCTCTCCTTCTTTCTCTTTGGTTGGATCTATTGTTAATGATTTGATGTCCTTGTAGGGCTGCGGTTGTCAAGCTTTTACCCGATCCTGCGGGTCAGACAAGGAAGTATACTCTTTTTTGTATACTTGCATATTTTAGATTTGCATACGTTGTGATGAGTTTTGCTATTTTCTCTCCGAGTTTTTGTTGATGCTGTTTTAACCAATGTGCTAAGACTAGGAGATCGATGTTTTTTCTTTTCTTGGCGACTGCTTTTTTATGCATGTCAACTAAGCCGTGCATCAGCTTTTTTCTATTAATCTCTTGTGGGTTTACAAAGGAGGACGCGCTGTGTTTGTAGTGCCGATCACACCGTCTGCTTATGGGACATATCCAGTGGCGAACAACTCATGTCCCTAGAGGGACATACCGACCGCGTCTGGTCTG
>JBCCFU010000116.1:0-4049 GCA_039029575.1 Bacteroidota bacterium
ACTTGCTGTATCCTGATATCGTTGAATGCTTTGATAGAGTTATTGAAACCTACAACAAGCAAGGAAAAAAAAATAATGCAGAAAAATATTTATTACAAAAGACGAATTATATAGACTCTTTTACAAAGATTACTTAACCACTCAAAGTAAATCAATGCGCTTCCAACCAATTTTTTCCGATGCCTACTTCTACGAATGTAGGGCGGGCTCGCAGATGCAATACCTCAACGGCTTTACTTAGTTTTGCGAACTGCGGCTGCAGCAAAAAATGTTCCTTTAGCTTTTCGTATCCAAACATTAGACACTACATCAAATTGACCTCTAAATGCGTCCTCCCTCTTAAAAGGGAATAAAATGCCAAAGTTGTTGGCTACAAAATATTGATTATTAGACAGTATGTAAAAATCACCATTAAGGTTCAATAATTTTTTCATATTTTTAAAGAAGTTAATCATGTGATTTGGGTTCTCAGAATATTCTGTTGCAGCAAAGGAATCTATGATCAAATCTCCTTTTTCTATCTCTTTTACTTCACGTTCAACACTAGCATCTCCAAAGTAGACATCATCAGCGGAACTAAAGTATTCTTTAAGTTTATCTTCATCTATGATCACTTCTTTGGTACCCCACAAAATTTGGTCATACGCATCATAAACAGTAACATGCTCCGAAACATCTTCTATCAATTTAAGTTTACCATCAATTTTTGTGTATGCGTTTTTAGGGTTGCAGTATTTCTCAATAAGTGTAATTTTTTTGTGTTTAAATTTTTCATTGATTTCTTGAGACAGTTTACCCTTTAAAAGGGTTTTTATCGGTGAAAAGCTACTATTTTTTTTTCATAAATGCCACTTTTTGAATCCGAAATTAAATTTCTTTCAAATGGGAGTCAAACCGTATGCTAAGGTGAAAAAAAAGTACAACGCAAAAGCGCTCAGAGGAGAAGGTAAATATCGCACTTTTAGCCGAAATCTCAGGTCTGACACCTAAAGCTTTGGAAAGCCTCTAATCTTTTCTACGCTATCAATGCGCTTCCAGCCAATTTTTCCCTACGCCTACTTCCACAACTACAGGGAGCTTTAACGTCAGTGCTTTTTCCATAAGTAAGGGTAGCTTTTCTTGGAGCAACGTGACCTCACCGGGATGTACATCAAAGACAAGCTCATCATGTACCTGCATGATCATCTTCGACTGCAACTTCTCCTTCTCCATCCATGCATAGATAGCAACCATCGCTTTTTTGATCATCTCCGCCTGCGTCCCTTGGATCGGCATGTTAATGGCGTTTCGCTCGGCAAAGCCTCGCACAGTGGCATTGCGAGAGTTGATATCTGGCAAAAGGCGTTTCCTGCCTAGCACGGTGCTGACCCAACCTTTTTCACGCGCTTTTTCAATGGAGGTGTCGATGTATTTTTTCACCCCTGGGAAAGAGGCGAAGTAGCTATCGATGATATTCTTGGCTTCGGTACGCGACACTTCAAGCCTTTGTGAAAGTCCGAAAGGGGTGATGCCATAGATGATGCTAAAGTTGGTCATCTTCGCCTTGCGACGTTGAGCATCACTTACTTTCTCTTTGGGAACAGCGAAGAGCTTGGCAGCGGTGGCCGTATGAACATCTTCCCCTGCTTCAAAGGTAGCGATCAGGTTTTTGTCTTCGGAGAGGTGGGCCATGATGCGCAACTCTATCTGAGAGTAGTCAGCGGCAAGGAGGTAACCATCTTCTCTGCTAGGAACAAAAGCCTTTCGGATCGCCCTTCCGCGGTCGGTACGTATGGGTATGTTTTGTAGGTTAGGCTTCGTCGAGCTGAGCCTGCCTGTAGAAACGATGCTTTGCTGATAAGAGGTATGGACGCGCCCATCGACGGGGTCCATCAGCTCGGGCAACGCATCGATGTACGTCGATTTGAGCTTTTTCAACTCGCGGTATTCACGGATGTCTTGGATGATGGGGTGCTTGCCTTGCAGCTTCGAAAGGATGCCCTCATTGGTGGCATACTGCCCCGTCTTTGTCTTGGTTGGGTTGTCTACGATCTGTAGCTTTTCAAAGAGTACTTCACCTAGCTGCTTGGGAGAGTCGACATTGAACTCGCTGCCTGCCAGCTGAAAAATATTCTTCGTCAAGGTGTCTACCTCTTTTTGTAGCAATTGTGAGGACGCTTCGAGGGCAGGTATGTCGATGGTCACACCCGTGGCCTCCATGGCGACAAGTACGGGCAGCAAAGGCATCTCTACCTCACGAAAAAGGGTATAAAGGTTCTCCTTTTTTAGTTCGACGACAAACTTTTCATACAACTGCCAAGTGACATCCGCATCTTCGCACGCATAGTCGACGAGCTGCTCCAGGGGTACGTCTGTGATCTTTTTCTGCTTCTTGCCACGGGGGCCAAGGAGCGATTCGATGGGGATGGGACGGTATTGTAAGTAAGTTTCTGCCATGACGTTGAGTCCGTGCCGTCCATCTGGATACAACAGGTGATGCGCCACCATGGTATCGAAAAGAGGTCCTTGCAAAGGCACGCCATGACAGCGGAGGACGTGCATGTCATATTTTAGGTTTTGGCCTATTTTTTCAATTTTTGGATCTTGTAAAACAGGCTTTAGAAGTTTTAACACTTGCTTGCGATCTAGCGATGAGTGATCTTCTCCAAAAGGAATATAGTAGGCTTCCTGCTTTTTATAGGCAAAAGAGATGCCTAGCAAGGTCGCATGGCGCGGCTCGAGTCCAGACGTTTCTGTATCAAGGGCAAGCCTTTTTTGTTGGGATAGCTTTTTAACTAGTTTTTTGCACGCTTCTAGACTATCTACGCACGTGTAGTCATGGGGAACCTTGGAAAGGGTATCGTAGTCATCAGCTATTTCTACCATGTCGTGCTCGCTGGCCGAATCTCCAAACAAACCTAGCTGTATAGACGTTTTTTTGGGTTGGAAAAGACGGTTGACCAAGGTGCGAAAGTCGAGTTCTGCAAACAGTGCCTTTATTTTTTTAGGATCGATGCCTTGGTGGAGGGTTTCCTTAAGTTTGAGGTCTATCTTGACATCTGTGGAAATAGTAGCGAGCCTTTTAGAAAGAAGCGCTTGCTCCTTATATTCTTTAAAGAGCGTCTGCTGCTTTGGGGAGAGTTGATCAAGGTTCTCGAGGATGCCTTCAATAGATCCAAACGCAGCAATCAGTTTTTTTGCACCTTTCTCACCGATGCCAGGAACGCCTGGTATATTGTCTGAGGCATCACCCCAGAGGCCTAGGATGTCTTGGACTTGTTTCGGCTCTTTTACGTTCCATTGTGCACATACTTCAGGGATGCGCAAGATTTCATCTTTTTTGCCCCCTATGCCGGGTTTGTACCAGTGGATATGGGTATCCACAAGTTGGGCAAAGTCTTTGTCTGGTGTCACCATGTATACTTCCATCCCTTCTTTCGTTGCTTTTTGAGCGAAGGTGCCGATGACATCGTCGGCTTCAAAGCCTTTTTTTAGGATTAAAGGTATTTGAAAAGCTTCTAAGAGTTTGGGCAGGTAGGTCGTGGCAGCGGTGATATCCTCGGGTTGGGCTTGTCGATTAGCTTTGTATTCCTCATAGACTTCCGAGCGCCATGTGTCGCCTTTGGGATCAAGAGCGACGGCTATATGAGTCGGTTTTTCTTTTTGATAAAGGCTGATGAGCGTGTTGGTAAAGCCGAAAAGAGCGCTGGTATTCATTCCTTGCTTGTTGAAGCGAGGACTACGCATAAGCGCAAAGTGAGCACGGTAGAGCAAAGCGTTGGCATCGATGAGAAGGAGTTTTTCTTTTTTCATGTGACAAAGGTAGGTCTTCTAGAACGAGGGCGCAAAAGGTTTTTTCATTGTGGGCTGCTAAGTACAAGTCACCATACTTATGGACGTGTCGCAAAGTTTTCACTGTAGACGTTTCTCTTCAGTTTTAGGCGTACCTCTCCCCTAGAAAACCGAGAGACATCTAGTGACGAGATCTACCTCTTGCCTCAGTGTCTTAACCTTTTTAAATTGACCTTTTCTAAACATACGCATTACCTCAAATCCTGCTATGGTGGCAC
>JBCCFU010000117.1:0-3988 GCA_039029575.1 Bacteroidota bacterium
ATTTAAAAAAAACGGAATAAAAACAAGAAATTATTCTAAAAAAATAAAAAAAAATTTTTAAAAAGTGCTTTTCCAGCCTGTATGGGCTATATTCTTATTTTTGGTTTACAATTTTGTTTATTTTTATAATTTTATGCGTACTTTTGTAGGATAAGTATTACGTCTACTATGAAAAAAGTTAAACATCAAGGTCAAATATTAGAAGCATTCTTAAAAGAGAATGGTTGCAACGTGAGTCAAATCGCTAGCAAACTCAATATGAGTCGCACTACGTTCTATCGAAAACTAAAACAGGTGAGCCTGTCCTCGAACTTTATCGATATGGTTAGTCAATTGACAGGCTATCACCTTCTACCTAAGTTGCTAGAAACAGGTGAGACTTGCATATCATTAAATCCTAAAAAAGAGGCAGATATTATGCATAAATACATATTTGCGCTAGAAAGGCAACTCAGCCTTCTTCAAATGTCAACGAGTATGCTCTTCAAAGAAGTCGAAAGGTGTAAGGCAAAGAAAAAAGAAGTCGAAAGGTGTAAGGCAAAGAAAAAAGAAGTCGCTGATTGGATAAACTCGACTACATCTTCTGAAAAGGATGGCCCTTATCAAACTTATTTATTAATTTTGCTATAACCTGTTTACAAAAGACTTTCTAAGATGGCTAGCACACTATATAAAAAGCTCATCCGAGACCATATCCCTGCATTGATTCAGTCACAAGGGAGTGGAATACCTTCATTTTTTTCACTAGATGAAAGAGGCTTTCGTGTAGCTGTGAAAAAGAAGTTGATCGAAGAGGCCAAAGAGGTCTTTGAAGCTCGTACAAAACAAGGTATCATCGAAGAGCTAGGAGATGTTTTGGAGGTTATAGATGCTTTGATTGAAGCGTTTGATATTTCGTTGCAGGAAGTGAAGACTTCTCAACAAGCTAAAAGAGAAACACGTGGTGGGTTTGAGAAAAGGCTCTTCCTTCTATCTGTGGAGACAGAAAGCTAGGAAATGTCCCCTCGACGTATCAAAAAAGGCTATGTATGCAAAAGATTGTTATTTATCCTTCTTTATTCGTAATTTTGCCGCTGTTTGTAATTCTGAATGCCTAATCAAATAAATGACATAGTTAGGAGTAAAGAGTTTGTAATTTAGAAGTTTATGTTTTATCAACCTGTTCGCTCACTTTATATATTTTCTATGGCACTCTCGGCATGTACTATGCTAACGAAGGCTGAGAAGAGCGCCTCAGGTACTGTCAAAGAAAGAGAGGAAGCCATCCTCTCTGAGGTCTATAACGAAAGTTTAGAGAAGAGTATCAAGTACTTACAGGATAATGGCAAGCTCAAGAAAGGAGACAGTGCAGTCGAACTGATAAAGAAGGCTACGGAGGAGAATGTGGCAGACTTTTCAAAACATCCTTTGTGTTATTTACATGGGATACTCAAGAAAAAGGGCTATCGACTCAACCTTTCGGAGAAGCATGTGATCATGTTGCATGCCATCAAAAATAAAGCATCTTTACAAGTGTTTCGTTATCTATGTAAAAAGAAGATGTATGACTCGCATCATATGAAGAAAGGAAAGCGGTTTCAGATAATAACAAAAATGGAGGCTTCACGTATTCTTCAGGAGATACAAAACAAAAGTTTTTTTCCTAAGCTTCCAAAGGGTCGTTTAAAAACCTTCTGTGAGCGTATCTATACGTTTATTTTGTCCGTACGTACCATTGTTATGATTTACCGTGCTTTTCAGTTGATCTTGAGAGGGTTTAGGTCAGATGCTTTTACACGGTTTTTAATAGGTCATACCGATAATTTTGAGACTAAATATAAGGTGTTGAATATATGCTTGAGGTGGCTTGATTTTTCGTTTTCTTTGACATTTATCCTGCTGGTTTTCTTTTTAAAGACGCTTATGGTGCTTGGCAATCATGCTCTTTTAGAGGGCACGGAGCCTACTTATCTGGTATTACTATTGTTGAGTGACCGCGACAATGAAGAAAAGGAGGCAATTGTTGCATGCTTCTTTGAGGAGGGGGCCGATCCTACGGTACGTTGTCTTTTTTTAACGAAAGAGAAGCTTGAGGGTAAGGATTATCAGACATCGGTGATGCTTGCTAACCATGAATTCATGACTTTCCAGTATGTCTCACCTATCCATATCGCTACGCAGATAGGTTCGCTAAAGCTTGTCAAAGCGTTCCAAGCACGTGGTGCAAATTTGCAACAATACGCGATCACTCTCAAGGATAAGATAGACTTGAAAGCCAAACCACCAGCTGTTGATATGGTCACCCTCCAAGATCTCTCTATAATGAAAAGCAAGGGAAAGACAATGTATGATGGACTGCTTGACTTTGTCGATCCTTCTAAAGATAAGGAACTCTATGACTACCTTATCAAAACAGGACTGAAGAAGAAAGAGGAAAAAAAGAAAAAAGAAGAGGGAAAGGAGGAAAAGCTTAAATAGTAAATGTTTTCACTACTCTTACATTTGAAAAAATAAGAAAGATAAGCTAAATTTCCTCTACTAAAAGTCCTTAATGGGACATCTTTACCTTCAATAAAATACCTCATTCTCCCTTCATAATGCAAAAAAATTACTACCCTTTACTCTATGCTTTCTTACCAGTAACATGGGCATACAAGGTTCTTCAGCACCTGGAGAACAGCAAAATCAGCATACGGAAAGTGCTATAAAGGGGGTAAACGAAGAACTTGATAAAGCAGAGAACAAGGAGCCTCTCCCCCGAAAAGCTACTGCTATGGAGGTATTTATTCTTACCTTTTTTACATCGTTTGTATGGCCACTTATTGGAAAAATCTTTGAACGTATAGATCAATTGATAGGAGGTGGGATACCAGGTAAGATCCCTAGTGTCATTATGCTCTTTATAACAGTTATAACGTTTATCAAGAGATACCCGCAAGCTCTTTTTAAATTAAAGTTTGTAGATAAAAAGGGAAACGATATGTCAACCATAATGTTATTAATTCACCCATTAGTAACTTGCATGTTTATACCTAACTTATTTACACCCAGCTTATTTAAATTCTACAAATCTCCACTCTCATTATTTATATCTCCATTCAACTTTTTAGGGCTTGCAAGCAAAGATGACCCACGTTTACTTTCAGATAAGCTTTTAGGAGTTTACACAGTATCTATAGAAGACTAAGATGTAGTTTGTGACACGGCTCCTAGCACTAAAACTTAGTTCGATCCTTCATGGAAGGAATACCTAGAAGAACAAGAGAACGAGAAAATGAAAAAAAAGCTCCAAAAGGGGAAAAGATGTTTGAAAGGAAAGTATGAGGGCGACAAGAGGGGAAGTGTACTTTCTTAACCAAAGCTTCATTTCAAGCGATGTGTGGAGCGCATCCGCACTGTTTTCTGCGATAGCATTTTGTTCTGGCGTTTCGGATAGTACAGTCTCTGCCAGTGTACGAGCCATAGAGACAAAACGTTGGCTACGCTCTGCCTGTAGTTTATCTCGTCCGCGTAGTCTCGCTTCTAGTAATGTAGTCATGCGTTCCGCAACTATGGCTTCTACATCTTCATCGCTTGGTAGTGCTCGCTCATCAAAATCTATGCTGTATCGCTTTGCAATACGGTCTAATAGCGCTTTCTCTGGACGATTGACTAGCGAAATGGCAACACCTGCTGCACCGGCGCGCCCAGTACGGCCAGCACGATGAATATAGGCCTCCATATCCTCTGGCGGTTCAAATTGGAAGACGTGAGAAAGCTCGGGGATATCTAGACCGCGTGCAGCTACATCTGTCGCGACAAGAAAGCGTAGCGTTCCTTTACGCACCCGCCCCAGGACTCGCTCTCTATCGGCTTGTGATAGATCCGAGGTCAGCTCGTCTGCATCGTACCCAAAGCGCTGCAGAACGACCGAGACAAAGTGAACCTTGGCCTTTGTGTTGCAAAAGATAATTGCCGAAGAGGGATTTTCCATCTCTATGATGCGTACTAGCACGCGCTCTTTGCCTAC
>JBCCFU010000118.1:0-3983 GCA_039029575.1 Bacteroidota bacterium
CCGCAAAGGGGGAAGTGAGTGGACTTTTGGTTCCTCACGACTCCCCCTTTTTTTTTGCTAATAGGTCTTTTCAGACTTTAGGATATATACAAACAAACCCTGCTTCTTTAGTCTCCTTCCTCCTTGGGTGCTTCAGGTTGTTCTTGCTGGTCATTGGTAGTCAAGAGAACCTCCTCTTCATTGTTCTCTTCTTCCTTTGCTGCTTGAGTAGTAGCATTCATCTTTATATTCATCTCTACTTGTTTCTCCTCATTTTTTTCCAAGTGAACATGTTCTTCATCAAGGTCACCTTCTTCTATATCTTCATCTATTTTATTTTCAATATTATTGCTAAACATTCTGTTATTTATTGGGGGGTCTTGGCCTAGCTCGCCTATGTCTATCTTGGATAAGGTCGGTTGCTTTGTATTTCTTTGTATACTGCTTATCTTTTTTTCTTGTTCATACTCTTTGAAATATTTTGCTAAATAGGTCAAAAAATCCCTTTCATTATGTTCTTTTTCTATGATCTCTAGTCTATGACTTTCTATGTAGTCTGCATAATCTTCTATGCACTTTTCGTCATTATCATTTTTTATTCTTTCTATTGTTTTTTTGATTCTTCTCACAGGAACCCCTGTCTTTTCATATATCATTGATATATCGCCTCGTATGAACATGCACATCGCTTTTCTTTCTTCTTCTCTTACTTCTATTTGGATCTTCTTTAAGTCATTTTTACAACAACAGGGCCCCTTTGTTGTCCTTAATCCAAAGAAACTACTACAACATGTCGCTCGACAACGCTTTTTTGCTTCTTCCAAAGAACCCTCATTACCTGTCAGTAGCAATTCCTCTACTTTTTTTCTCAATTTTTCTCTTTTCTTGGATCTAAACTTTAAGAAGATTCCTATTAAGGTTAATACGCCCCCTAATACAGGGCCTCCAATTCTAGCAACATTAACAAGTTTGTTATTTTCTTTATCGTGAGTTTCACCTACAGTAATGACTACAATAACATACGTATTGGGGGTTTTGTTTGGAGGCGTACCCTCAAAACTAAGGGTTGTGCTATTAAAAGATAACCAACTTGGTAATTCATCTTTCCCTTGCTCTAGGGCAATAACCGTTACATTAGGATCAGAAACATTGACATCTACAAAAAAGTCAGTAGGAAGTTTATAATTTACCTCCTCCCCTAAATCCACTTCATTTGTGACTAGCGTTGAGGTGGTACTTTTTGTGGGGGTAGATGTAGGAAGGGATATTGGAGCAAAGCTAGGGCGTGGACTAGGTGCACTTGTAGGAATATTGGAAGGGAAGCTAGTTGGTGGCTGGGTGGGTGACAAAGAGGGCGCTTGGCTAGGAGAGCTGCTAGGAGAGTTAGTTAGAGACGTTGGAGCAAATGTAGGGCAAACGACGACACAGAAAGGGGCATGAGGATCATTTGTGAGATCAGGATTACTTTTTGTCGGACATGCTATCAACATTAGCACTTGCGTCTATTCTCTGTCCCCATGCACAAAGGTCTTGATTGAAGGAAGTGGGTTGAGGGGGAAACCCAGAGAACATCGAGGACATGTCTGTTACACTAGAGACATCCCAATTATTCAAAGGCTCATTAAAAGTTGATTTTTGCCTGAACAGCTCGGACATATTCGTGACAGCTCCCACGCACCAAGTACCGATAGGTCTACCATAGGTATTTCCTGCACTAGATGATGGTTCATTTGCAATGTAATTGTAAGGTTTCAGGTATAAATAGTTTATATTTGCCACAACCTTTAACCTTACAACTTAAAAAAATTCTATGCCAACAAAACTACACGGTAGAGCAACAACTACCCCTGCTATCCGCAAAGCCATCCAAGAAAACAAAAAAGACACCCACATAGCCTTAGCCAAACGCTACAAGCATAGGTACCGTCTTTTGGGACCGAAATAACTTTCGTCTAGCTCTACAACTCCTTTAAAGGGTGTGCTGGCTTCGCATATCTCAGCCATCCGTATGCTTATTTTTTGTAAAATTTGATTAACTGTGTTACGATTGAGTTTTGTTAATTGACTGATTTGAGTGGCTGTTAAATCTATAGAAAATGGAAAAAGTAATTGTCTAAATTTTGCCTCTGAAATGGGTGAACGGTTGATATACTTATTTCTCTTCATTTTTTGACTAGTTTAAGGGTTTTTAAAATCCTTATCTAGTCAAGACCCATAATTTTTTTTATTGACACGTAGGCTATAAATTAGCGCTCTCAAAATCTTATTGAATAAAAACTTAACTAACGCTAACAACCTTCGCCTGATGATAACCTTCCTACTACCCAAAAAAAACTTCTCACCCTTCTTGCAGATAAAGCCTATCTCGTCACTATGCCTGCTTCTCGGCCTCTGCGCGACCACAACGCCTTTGCAGGCAACTCAGAGGATACAGGACAAAATCGATCATGGGTTAAACATTTACTATCAATCAAAAGAGATATACGATTATTTCGACGATAACGGTAAAGGAAAATTTAGCAAATTTTGTCAAGAGGATGGCTTTGACACTGAAACTATCGAAGAAGAATTTAAAGGAAATATAGAAGATTGTAGCCTTTTGGATTTTGATGATAACTTTCCTTTGCCAAAAAACAATACTAGTGACCAACGAACGTTGATTTTTAATTTCATAAAGGAGCTAAGCAAGCTTGAAGTCTCTAACCTTACTGAACAACAGGTAAAACAGATAATCAATAACTATCGATTCAAAGGAAAAAGTGATGCTTCCTCTCAAATAAAATTCCAAGAGGACAAACCTCGGCTAAACTCCAATAAAGAGAAAAAAGAGGCTTTCGATCAAGGAGTAGACAAAAAGAAGCTTATCGCTGGATACCTAAGGTTGGGAAATGCAAGATTGTATTGTAAAGATTTGATAGAGCTTGTTTTACAACATCTCGTCTTTCCTCCTACTAAGATCGTCGGTCCATTTAGGATTAGAGAGGAGAACATACAAGCTATTAGTGAACAAGATTTTTGTGATCAATTTGGTGAAGCACAATTGGATCAACATTTTTTGTATTTTAAAAAATTTCTAACAATCCATCGCCTCACACTACCCACGAGTAGACACAATATTATAAAATATAAAAAAACCTACGGTGAAGGTAGCTATATCCATATGGGCGGTTTCATTCGGCTATACAAAAACGAGGGCGTTCAGGAGAATCTGTCTCAACCGCAAAATGAAGGTGTTGTATCTCAGTCTCCTCCTGATGTGAATATTTCATGTTGCCATGCTTAAGAGTTTCAGATTTTGCGCAAAATATTTTTTTTTTTTTACCACATCCATGAGTTACAGCGCATTGTTTGTTTACCAGGCAGCACAACACCTACAGAACTAACCTCTCGTACTGGGGCAAGCTCCAATCCGAGTAACAAACATCAGCTGCTGGGCAAATCTAAATCTGTGTCCACAAGTGCGTTCTCATTCCAGTTTGCCTCTCCTACAGCCCCGCTGCCGGGACAGGTAGGTTTTGTGTTTGTACACACTGGATGGTTATGTAATGTTTAAGACATACATATACGTGTACTTAGTTGTTTGACTAGAAGTGTAGAATCTTTGCGTGACGTAGCTCACCAGGCTGAGCTGTTGTACAGCTCATTGATGCTAGAATGCTGAAATGGTAATGCACTTGAATACATGTGTGTTGCTGCATGTGTGAAATACACATTGCCGCATTAAGTATGACTGGCGAATAATTCTCTTGCTGTTTTCCGAAGCCATTTTAATGGTGTTATTGTTCACATGTTTATATTTATTTCCATTAGGCTGGCCACTCAACTCCACTAACAGCCTCACTGGTTGTTCTTACATTTGTTGTCAAGTTTCCCTCATTAGATTTCATCTTGTCATGTCTCACTTCAAAGTATTCGGTCGTTTGCACATCTCACTACCTCTCTTTCATACTTCTAGCCATATGTTCTCCTCATAGCGGATGCATACATATATGTGTGTATATACA
>JBCCFU010000119.1:0-3945 GCA_039029575.1 Bacteroidota bacterium
AAAAATACAAATAAAATCTCCTATCCTTTAAGCACGAGTACCATTTCATATTTAAAAAATACTTTTTGCGTTTATCGTAAATCTGCGTATCTTTGTCGACAATCTTTTTTTTATGGCCCGATGGATAGGTATTGACTATGGTAAAAGACGCGTAGGCATCGCAGTGACAGACCCGCTGGGGTTGATCTCCTCTCCTCATAAGACGCTTACTCCAAACGAAGTGATCCCTTTTTTGCAAGACTATCTTACGCACGAGCTTGTTGAAGGCATCGTCCTCGGGATGCCACGCACGTTAGAAAATGAAGAAGGCCCCATCGCCCACCTTGTCAAACAGTTTACTCGTATGCTCCATCGCTATTTTCCCACCATGCCCCTATATCACCACGACGAACGCTTTACTACCAAGCTCGCCCAGGTAGCCCTTCGCGAAGCAGGCCTTAAAAAGAAGAAAAGAAAAGACAAAGATCTCCTAAACGCTGTCAGTGCCTCTTTTATCTTGCGCTCCTTCCTGGAACTCCATGCCCGTGACAAGTCTCAGCCAGTCACCCCACTATTCTGACTTTCTAGCAATAATTTCGTACTTTTAGTGTTCACCAAATAAAAAGATACCCCACGACTCTCCCCTGCCCACCATGACAAAAAAAGAGCGCTACGAAGCCTTCATCGACTATTTCATGGCTCACCAACCCAACCCGACGACAGAGCTCATCTATGCCAATGCCTTTGAGCTACTTGTCGCTGTTGTCTTAAGTGCCCAATGTACAGATAAGCGCATCAACAAAGTCACCCCTCTCCTCTTCACACGCTTTCCGACTCCTGCAATGTTGGCAGAGGCAACGCAAGAGGAGGTGTATCACCTTATTCGCACGGTCTCTTATCCCAACAACAAAGCCAAGCACCTCATACAGCTCTCCAAGAAGATCACCCAACACCATCAAGGAAAAATCCCTCAAGACGTTCAGACCCTACAGACACTCCCAGGTGTCGGAAGGAAAACCGCGCACGTCATCGCTGCCACACTTTACGACAAGCCGACCTTAGGCGTAGATACCCACGTCTTCCGCGTCGCCAAACGCCTAGGCCTTGCCCGTCCCGACGCAAAAACACCACTCGCCGTTGAAAAGCAGCTTCTTCAACATTTGCAAAAAAAATACATCTCTAAAGTAAACCACTGGCTCGTCTTACATGGCCGATATATCTGTAAAGCCAGAAAACCGCTCTGCGAGAAGTGCCCGCTCACAAATGCATGCGCTTATTTTGACCAACTACCTAAGCAGTCCTGACTCTCTCCTTAGAAGCATGCTATTTACCCATAAGTCTCAAAACAAGCTTTTAAAAGAGAGAAAAGCACATTTTTATAAAAAAGAGAGTTTTATAGGAAAGATATTAACTTCTTTTTGGGTTAACTCGGCCTCCTCTTCGTGCGAGGCTAAAGGCTAAGTTAAAAATTTTTTAACAACTCATAAGATAAGCTTTTGCTAGATGTTCATTTGTACTTTGGTTTCGATCGTTATTAGAAGCACAAGCAGATGGATTTCCTTGCTGAGAGTTAATGTTTTCCTGTTTAGATATCCGACTAGTTATCGACCTATATTTTAGATAACCAAGTATAGTTCCTACACCTATTACCCCAGCCATAAAGGTACAAATTGCTACTTTCTAACTCGCTAATTCTTTTGTATAACTCTTCTTTTTGAAGTGTTTTCTTAGGTGCTGCCAATTCGCCCTTCTATAAAGATGAGTCTGATTCTGACTTGCCTATTGAGACAGGCTTGGGTTTACAATTTTTTGTACCACCATCTTTCACTATTTTAATGTTACTCATACGACAATCTAAACAGAAAGGGCCAGGAGGGTCATTTGTAAAGTCAGGGCTACTCGTTGTCGGACATGCACTGGAAACAAACATATCATATACTTTCGTTTGAGGTGTAGCTTTTTGTCCCCATGCACAAAGGCCTTGATTGAAGGATGAGGCAAAATAGAACAACCCATTCATATTAGTGACGCTAGAAAGATGGCTCTTTCTATAGATTATATTGTTCATAACGTACTAGTTGGTGACATACTCTTACCAGCAAAAAAGATGTCCAATTTTGGATGGAGACTTCTTGCGACCTAATGAGTCAGTCAGGCTCATTAGCTGGCTATATAGCACCTGCTGCTGACAGGTATAGATAGAGGGGCTCTTTATGCAAACACGCTGTCCTCATGCATTAGCTGACGCTAAGGTAAGAAAATCGGCCCTATTGCAAATTCTAGTTCACCGTTTCTTTTAGCTTGCTCTTATAATAAGTCATTTTTCAAGGAAGAAGAAGCGCATACCTCTCCGAAACAAACAGAGCCTAATACTCCCCCTTTTGTCACAAAGATCCTATCTTTAGTAACCTAAATAAATCTGAACTTTTAATCCCCCTGACCATGAAAAAGATATATGCTTTTTGCCGCTCTCTACTTTTAATTGCTCCCCTTTCAGGTGCACAGATGGGCTTTTTGGATGATCAGAAGTCGCCTGACACCTCTGATCACTATACCATCTCCAACCCTCTTGTTCTGCTTATAGGCATACAAGAGTACCCTGATTGTGCGAATCTTGGTGATCTTCCAGGCGTTGAGAGTGATATGAAAATACTTTTTAAGCTATTTGCAGTAACATGTGGCTACGAAGTGAGAAGTACGTATCATGAGGGACCTTGTAAGGTTGGAAAAATAGTTAGAAAGAAAGATTTAGATAGGTTCCTTCGTCTGCAATACAACTATTTGCACGACCAAAGGGATGTCTATGATGCGCTTATCTTTGTGTTCTCTGGACATGGAGAAGGAACATGTTACGGAAACGATACCATCATTACGAGCGATGGTAAAGAGAGGTTTTTTATGGATGTTGTCATGAAATTTACGCCTAAGGATGACGAGGAGTTTTCAAAGTGTTTTTCCTATAAACCGAAATTATTTTTTAAGCTTGCTTGTAGAGGGAATGGTATTCCTAATCTTCAACCTATAAGAGGCAAGAAAGTAGTGTATAAAGATAACGACTATTTAGACACTAACTCTGAGGTCTTTATTTCATGTGCAAGCGCCTCAGGTGCCTATATGTTTGACTATGTAGGAGGAAAATATTCAACACTCCTTTCTAACTTAATCCTTTCAGAGAAGGGAGGTCTCTCCGAGATCGACAGAAAGATAAGAATAGGTCTAAAGGGTCAGCAAGTCACAGAGACAATAACACGCCTAAACAACAAGGTCTTCTTCTCCACAAGAATAGAAAGAAAGCCCTTGGATGAGGCAACAAAAGAAAAGTGGTGGATGGCTTTAAAAAACAGTGACAGTAAGGTTGTAAGGTACATTTTAGCACATTACATCGTTGATATAAATGCCAAGAAGTACTCATGTACACCTTTGCACTTGGCTGCATGTTTTAACAGCAAAGAAGTAGCCGAAATTCTTGTTCAATACGGCGCTAACATAGAAGCTAAAGACGAATACGAAAAGACACCTTTGCACTGGAGTGCTGAGAACAACAGCAAGGAAGTAGCGAAGATCCTTATCCAACACAACGCTAATATAGATGCTAAAGATGATTTGGGAGAGACACCTTTGCACAATGCTGCTGAGGACAATAGCACAGAAGTAGCCAGACTCTTAATCAATGCAGGAGCTGATAAGAATGCAAAAGACAATAATAACAAGACTCCTCTAGATTGCGCTAACCGAAGGGGAAGCAAAGGGATAATTGATTTATTGGACGTGAAGCAAGGAGGGATCTTTAGTTTTTTTTGGAATTTTAGTTTATAAATCTTTTTTTCGAATCTTAGGGGAATCTTCTAAGCTATTTTCCAAAGGGTGAGAAGTACGTATCATTAGGAGGATACGTATGTTGGCAAAGAAGATTTTAGATAATTTGCTTTTTTGGGTGCGTAGTTTAGATTTGCAGGGGAACCTAAT
>JBCCFU010000120.1:0-3883 GCA_039029575.1 Bacteroidota bacterium
ATATTGAAATGGAAGTCTTTATAGGGAGCAATGGTGTTGTGACTTTCTATGGCAGCCCTCGCACGAATCGTGGAGGTGGAGAATCTGAAAGATCCCGTGATTCTACCTCCGAATAATGCGTATCCTAACGAATCCAGCTCCAGCGGGCAGCGCGTTTGTGATCAGCTAACCTCGCAACGAGTTTATCGTCTATATCATTTATCATCGCAGAGACTTTTTCCTTTTCTTTTCGCATACTTTTAACCAGTTGATCAATATCCAAGACCTTTTTTTCTATAGCTTTTAAGCACTGACTTAGGCAATCTCCTGTTGTAATAAAAGTGTCAAATTCGTTGATAAGGTCTTGAGAAAGCTCTTTTTTGTTCTTGATTGAATAATAAGTATCTTGCGAAGGCCTCCCATTTTCATCTTTTTCATTAAATGTCTTCCATCCCTTTCCCTTGTGCTCTTTACGTAGAGTATCTAGATTTTTGGTAACCTTTTTTAGTTCTTTACTTTTAGCTTTCGCTTTTTGGATGAAGGTAGCTCTTAATTCTGGATTTTCGAGCTCCATATTACGTATTCCTAGCGTTTTAAAGTTTTTTGACATAGTTTTATATGCAAAACCTTCTTTTATTTCTTCCTTTTTTTGTAGTAAAAATTCGTCAGCCTCTTTTTCTTTCATCTCAAGCTCTTCTTCTTGTAATTTCTTTTCTTGAGCTTTTATGATAGCTACCTGCTCCTCCGCTTTCCTTATCTCCTCTCTTTTGGTTTCTGCTTTTAGGTCTTCCAACATTTTTTTTAGCCTACTAATTTCCTGATCTTTCTTTTCTCCACCTGCCTTATGAAGCTCTAGTTGTTTTTCTAAGTATTTCATTTGCTGATCTTTCATAGCCGTACATGTTCCCAATATCATTAGGGCAGATGCAAATCCGCCTATGATTAAAAGCCGATTGTTATACTTGTATTCAGTAAATTTTTGCTGCAGGGTATTGTATTCATCGGAGCGTTCTTGCGGTTCTTTTTCTTGGCAAAACAAAGCGTCAATATCAATGTCTTTTTGTATATCTTTTTCTATGAGAGCACTTTCTGAAGAGAAGAGATCCGTAGATCCGTGTGTTCGTTGATTGTCTGTTTGAGGTATTTGATGCGTTGTTGTTATTGAGGCTATAAAGCCCAAAAGTAAGAGTAAAGGTTTCATTTGAGAGGGGATAAAGGTTTTTGAGAGGCTAAGATAAAAATATTATGGGAATAAACAAGAAAGTTATGTCAAATCTATCCCTTGTCTAACAATATTTTTAGGAAAGTTATGGTTTTTCACTTTGTTTTTTTGTCTTAGCTATTGCGTAGCCTACAGCCATTGTGCCGTTTTCATCTACACGTCTGGGGTCTGCTTCGTTCCGCATCAAATAGCTGATGTGCGCTTGGTTCCCTATATAGTTAGCTATCATCAAAGGTGTCATGCCCCCCGTGTTGGCTTCGTTGATATCTACTTTCGCCTCTTCGACGAGGTAGACGATCATATCGGTGAACTCATAGGTTGCTGCTAGGATGAGGGGAGTTGTTCCTTGTTGTCCATGCTCTTTAAGGAGGTTTTTGTGGTGTTTGACTAAAAAGCGGACGATCTTTACACTTTTTTTATGGGGAAATCTGATACATAGCATCAGGGCGTTGAGCTCTTCATAGTTCTTGGGGTAAGGGTTGGCCCCTGCTTTTATCAGATGGCGTACCGTACGGTATTGACCAGTAGAAGCTGCTATCATGAGGGCGGTCATATTGTTGTTGTTTTGTATGTTTAGTTGCGGGACATTGACAAATTTGCCGATTTTTGTTAGGCGGTCTACTACAGGCATACACTTGCTTTTGACGGCTTGCATCAGAGCGGTCTCGCCTGCAAGGTTGACGGCATCAAGGCTGATGAGGACTTCATAAAAGCGTGTAAGGTAGTTAACGACCGACTCATGGCAGAGGCTTGAAGCGTTCATCAAGGGAGTGTATCCACCTGTATCTGCTAAGTGCAGCTGAGCTCCTTGGTAGCTTAGGTAGGCGAGAAAGGCTGGGTCTTGGTGATACTGGACGGCTATGTGGGCGGCGTTTTGGTTAAAGGCGTTGGGTTCGTTGATGTCAATGTTACTATTTTCTAGCAAAAGTCTAATGCTGGTCTTATCGTTATATCGAATCAATGTATGGAGAAAGTTTCCTTTGCGTAGTTTTGAAAAGTGGTTTAAAGGAAGGGAGGAAGGCGTTCTTTGCATGGTGGGAGGATGAGAAAACCATTGTACTAAGCATCCTTGATACAAAGTGCAAAAGGCGATAGTAGTCATGAATATGCTGGTAGAGAGGCTTACCAGTGGTTTGACTTTGCGGATCTTTTGCGTGTAATATTTTGCTTTTTGTACGTAAGGAAGGATAGTGTCGTACCATGTCTTTTGGGACTGGACTTTAGGGAAGGGGTCTTTTTTGTTTTTTATCGACTTCAAAGACTTTTTGGTGCTCTCTTTCACTTTTTTTTCTTGCTTTTTGGCTTTCTTTTGCACCTGCTGAAATGTTTCTCTCTCTTTTTTAAACCGCTCTTTTTCACGTTGTAAAAGTTTTGTTTTTTGGGCGAGGTCTTGATAGCTCTTTTCTATTTGTTGTTGTTGCTTCGCTCTCTCCTTGAGGAAGGCTTTCCTTTCTTCTAACATCTCCGGGAGGTCGTCTATGAGTCTTGTATATTTCTTTTTCAGATTATCAAAGGCGAATTCTTTCTCTTCTAAGTAGCGGGTGGTAGCTATCCATTGTTCTTGCATGCTAAGCCATAAATGTTGCATTTTAGAGACGTGGAGGCTTGTGCCCATCACTTGGTGAAAGCGGTCTTTATAGCCATCTATCTCTATAGGGCCACGACAAGAAGCATAGTTAGGGAAAGGCGCTTCGTGTACCTTAGGAAGTGGCAACTCCCAAAAGAGACCACTTTTCCCACACCAGCTGCATATTGGCTGTTGACCAAAGTATAAGGCTTTGATCCTTGACTTGATGCTTACCCTACCGACCCCTCTGTCGTATATCAAGCAGTAATCAAGCAAGTTTTCTATGATGTGTGGAGAGCTTTGAGACTTAAAAGTATAGCCATATCGTTGCGCTCTCTTCTTGACTTTCATAGATGTTTTTTCATCAGTCATATATCCATGGCAATACCATTCTAGTTGTTTGCCTTTCAAGGGTTCTACTACGACTAAAAAAATCGCGTTTTTACTCAAGTCTCTAGATTTTACAATTTTCTTAAAGTCTTCTTTAAGTGAGGACTTGGAAGATGAGTCATGCCCGACCTTCCAATTGTCTTGAGAGCCTGTTGTGATGTAGTCTTCTTTGCCTTCACAATGGTCAAAGGAGAAAGCACCTGCTAAAGCCGTTGGCTTGGCGGTGAGGAGGGAGAAGAATAGGCAGATAACTTTTTTCGTGGGTGACATGGTTTTTCTATGCTGATAGACTCCCACGAATAAATCCGTGGGGTTCCCAATCTACTTGCGCCTCTCCATAATCCAAAAAGAACCATGGCCTCAGGCAAGCTTAGAGAACATCGTATGCGACACTTTTTGCCCCGAGCGAACTCAGGAGGGTATGACTTTTGTCTCCTCCTCAAGTGTTTAAATTAGTCCATGGCCGCATACAGGGCGACATCCATACCCGAAAAACTTTCATTCTTCCACCATGAACAGTCACTAATATATACAACGAAAACTTTATGAACAAATAAAAATACACACATGATTCTAGGGGTATCCAAAAATAAGCGCTTCGCGCTAGCAAAATTCATCTACTAATATAGAGCACCTATATTTTGGGCAAAAAATAATATGATAAGACGTGTTATATACACAACTTATATTCCGTTTCCATCGATTATTCATATCCCAAAGATAAT
>JBCCFU010000121.1:0-3851 GCA_039029575.1 Bacteroidota bacterium
GGGGGCGTGCTTTTGGGGGGGGGTAGCTTTATAATCCCCCCCCTACCTTTTTCCAATAAATAAAAATAACGTAAAACCCACTCATATTTCGTTTTAAAAACACGACTCTCTAGGCGTTAAGTCGCAGAATGCTCAGTAGGGTACCTATGCAGGTACTACATATACGGCTGTTCCTTGTTTCTTTTTCTTAAAGAAGACGAGCCCCTCTTTCAAGGCAAAGATCGTGTGATCTCGCCCCATCCCTACTTGTGATGGATCACCTACTTTATACTTTTCACCTCTTTGACGTATGATGATGTTGCCAGGGATGACTTTGTTGTTGTGATGTTTCTTTACACCAAGTCGTTTACTTTGTGACTCTCTACCGTTTTTGGAGCTACCCGCTCCCTTTTTATGTGCCATGAGGGGAAACGTTAATTTTTAGTAATCTTTTTAATAAGTATTTGTGTATGTTCTTGCCTATGTCCACGCTTGACGCGGTAACCTTGCCTTCTCTTCTTCTTAAAGACAGTCACCTTGTCTCCTTTGATGTGTTTGACCACCTCGGCAACTACTTTCCACTCTTTTAGCACTGAGGTGCCGATGGCTACTTCTTTTCCATCTTCTACAAGTAGTACTTCGTCGAAAGTCACTTCACTGCCTTCTTTTTCTGGCAGCTTGGGGGTAAAACAGCGCGTCTTAGGGGCAACTTTGATCTGTTCATCGGAGATTTTTACAATAGCGTACATGAGCTAAAAATGGTAATATAGGTGGTATATCATATTGATATGATGCGGCAAAGATACTTTCTTTTATCCATAATTCATAATAGAGAAGGACCTTCTTTTGCCTGTTGCAAAATCAAATGAAGAAGTGTCGCTTTTTATTATCCTTATTATAAGGAGCTACGACTTCCTATATATTCAAAAATATTATATTTTACAACTTTGTTGTGGGCTTTTAACGGTTTAAACGCTGCAAGAGGTCATATGTATGTGCAATAAAGAGAGAGACGCTTGGAGTGTCTCAAATAAAAGAAGAGATTCAGCTTTTTCAGCAATAAAAATGTTATAATGCTTCTCACAAGGTGCGGTACTGACCTTTGTCAAGCCAGGCAAGACATCACCAAACGGCTATACGTACCCTCCGATGTATGTGAATATACTTGATAGGCAGCCCGTAGGGGAATCGAACCCCTGTTCCCAGGATGAAAACCTGATGTCCTAACCACTAGACGAACGGGCCTGGCGGGCAAAGATACTTTCTTTGATGGCGAATTCCTAATCAGAACCGTCGAATAAACATTTTTGGATACTCAGGGCCTTTCTTTGAAAGAACTTTTAGATTTGCCCAGTAGAAAAAAATATACTGTTTAGAAAAGTGTTCTCTATTCCTACCTCATGTGGGAAGAATGAAAATTTTTCGGGGATGAATATCGCCCTGTATGCGGCCGTAGACTAAGTTAAACAGTTGAGAAGGAGACAAAAGTCACACTCTCTTGAGTCCACCTGGGGCAGAAAGTCTCGCATACAACGTTTCCTGAGCTTATCCCAGGCCATAGTTCTCTTTGAAGCTATGGAGAGGCCTAAGTGGATTGGGAACCCCATGAATTTATTAGTGGGAGGCTATCAGATCTTTCTATAATATACTCAGTGGAAAGCAAACAAGGAGAAAGAATCTATGCACTCATACACTTAGAAGGGCAAAGTACACACGACAAAAATATGGCAATGCGTGTCTGGGAATACCACGTAACCATAGATAACTTGCACTTCAAAAAGGGCTATGAAAAGATTCCTCTCATTCTAACGTTCGTGTTGTATCATGGAGCGAAAGCATGGACAAGCGCCAAAAGCATTTCCGAACTATTTTTAGACTTTGACCTGTATGCTAGTGTATCTTTGAGATCTCCTTTTTTAGTTAACTTGACAATAGAAGAGATAAAAAATCTCAAAAAACAAGGTGCTGCGGCTGCTCCCCAAATAATCATGAAGCAACAGGCCACAGGTGAATTTTGCGAGGTTTTGCCCGAGCTTTGGGAGCTCATGAAAAAGCATGGACAAGACGATGATGAAAACATTGACTACATGGCAACGAATGATAAACACGAAGCATCTGAATTTTTAGAAAAATTTAGTAAATTAGACCCTAAAACCGCTAACGATTATAAAATTATGTTTGAGCATGCAATACAGAAAGAGGTGAAAAAAGCCACCAGAAAGGTTAAAGTAGAAGCTTTGCAACAAGAAAGGCATACAACAAGGCAAGAAAGAAGAATTGCAACAAGGCATACAACAAGGCAGAATAGAAGCTATTGAAAACTTCCTAAAAGAAGGGTTAATTACCAAGGAGCAGGCAGAAAAAAAGATCCACGAGCTCAAAGCCCAAAAAAGCTAAATATCCACCCTCCCCCCAGCAAATCAAAAATAAAAGGATTAGGAAATTTACCCATCTCAAGAGCTCGTACGGCACGGACGAAAAATAAGCAAGAGAATAAGAATTTTTCAAGAAAAAGAAAGTTTACATCTAACCCCAAGAGGTTAAAAAAATATTCCCCAAACCGTCCCTCTTAAAAAAAGTGGTCAAAAAATTTCAAAGTGAATAAAACGGATTTTTGGCTCTTATCCATCACGACGTTGTAAGAAAGAAACTCGAAATATTTCAAAATTCATACAAGCTATTAGGTTTATTTTCACTATCCCAAATAGGTATCACCGCTTCGAGAAATCTAGTACAAAGTCGGTAAAAGATCCTTTCGTTCCATGCTTGGAGTAACAAGATACTTTCCCTCCTGAAGCTTCCATCACCATCTGTACAAAAGCGAGTCCTGTCCCTGAATTTTCCTTTCCCTTTGTGGTACTATAGTGAAGGTCGAAAATACGGGGTAACACATCGGAAGGGATCCCTTTCCCATCGTCATGGATCGTAAGGGTACGTTTTTTACTGTCGATGATGATCTCTATGGCCTGAGCATTCCCATGGGTGGAAGCGTTTTTAAGGAGGTTGCCTATCACATTAGGGAAAACGCCTGTCAACGTTTTAGCGGTAAAGTCTTGGGCGCATGTGATCTTTACTCTGTTACTTATTGGGGTCGATACTTTATGCGTCGCTTCTTTGGCGGCTTGTTCCATGCTCATCTCTGCTTGTTCGAACTTACCTAAGATCTGACTCTTCATAAAGTCGAGGAAGCCGGCAATATCACGTCTGGCGAAATACGCTTTGTCTACCATGTGCTGCGATAAGTTTTTAAGGAAGAAGGCACGATCTTTCGACAGGTGATAACCCTCCTTCTCTTCTTTGTTATTCATCTCTTCCCCTTCTTTGAAGGAATTTTGTAGTGTTTTACCAGAGCCATCCAACATATGCACCACGCCCCGTAAGTCATGCGCCAGCATGCCTGCTGCAATGCGGTTCCACTCAAGCCTTTTGTCGCTGTATTCCTCTCTTCTTCGACTGAAAAGCAACATGCCGACCATGAGGATAATTATCATGAGCATAGTTACAGCGATGATCATTTTATTCTCCTTCCAAATACCTGTAGGCAATCCTCCATACACGATCCGCCACCCTCCAAAAGCCAGTGCCACCCCAGAAGTCGCTAAGACAGAAAAGGTGATACTATCTACTATTGTGGCCAGTAATAGAAAACCGCCCCCCCATAAAGCGATACTCATCGCGCTTTGCTGTGATTGTAAGAAAGTGAGCGAGCCTGCAAAAGAGAGGCAATACCACAGGGTAAAGAACCAGTACATGGGAAAGTAGGGTTTGAGACCTTTTGACCAGATCCCCTCTAGCATCAGCCCTACGCAGAGCGTGATCCCAATCCCACGGATAGCAGCCATCCTGTAAAGGATATCGTTGGAGGCATCTAC
>JBCCFU010000122.1:0-3794 GCA_039029575.1 Bacteroidota bacterium
GTTTTTTTTATATTCATTATGCAGAAATTTTTAGTTAAAAATAATAAAAAAATAAACAAATATTAAACAAGTTTATTGTTCTTGACTCCCAGAAGCCAGACTATTTCGCTTGTTACCTTGCTCTTTCGTATACAAAATAGAAGAACAGCTCACTACTTGCTTCTAAAAAAGGGTTTGAGATATATAGTGTGTACAAAGCCAAAGAAAATGGCAAATATAAAGACATTTTTGTATTCGGATGGACAAAAAAAACTTCTTGGTATTCAAAAACCGCTTCTCTAAATGAAGATTTTGCAAATAGAGCTTTAGTTTAATCATACCCTGATCTAGAAGAAAAGTTAAGAGAAAAAGAAGTAAAGATTTCCACATTAAATAAAGAGCTAGCTCAGCTAAAAAGTCAATCCACTCGCACACAAAATGCCGACAACAATCCACTGGTTCAAAAGATTACCTCCTTGCAGGAAGAAATCACCCAACTCAGAAGTCAAAAATCTCACAAAAACGACGCTTGGATGTCTCTTCGCGTTGTATCTTTCATCGTCAATCTATGTTACTACTCTTTTTGAAGAAGAAAAATATATTGAAGGAGAGAAATAGCTCGCCCAACCGAGACACCTATGATACCATGTAGCCCCAAGAAAGTGGAACCCCCTCGAGTTAAATTTTTTTCTTATATTTGGTGCGTACAGTGTCTTCCTTTTAGTCTTTGATGAAATGCCTAGTGTAGCTCTGTCGTCTTAAACACTCATTCATTAACCCCTTTCACCATGCAAAAAATTCTACTCAAAGCGCTTTTTTACTATCTGACTCCTCTCCTTTGCTGCTTACCTTTATATGGAACTGAGCTAGATGACGAAAAGAAAGAAGAACCGCTACAACATGAAATCATAGCAAACGAACAGGTAGATGTTTCTAAGGATGAGGTATTTGATTACACCGAAGCCTTTGGCTTGGAAGTAAACCATCTACAACAGCCATCGAACACTCTTCAGACTGGCTTAGAACGTGATGTCGAGGCGATAGTCAAATCGGCAAAAGACGAAATGATGTCCTTTCTCAGCTTGGTATCCAAAGAGAAAAAAACAGATGCTGACTATCGGTACATTTTCAGTAGCCCTACCTTGATCGGACAAAAAGCTGCACTTGAAACAGTCCATCAAAAGCGCTACCACCTTATTGAAGGCATAAGTCCTCACAATATCATCAAACTATTTGGATGGCTTGAGCTGAAAAAAGGTACCCCCCAAGGGATGTCCGTAAAAGGAGCTGTATGCCTATCATGCCATTCTTTTTTTGATCAGTGCTTTAAAATAAAGGTTAAAACCAACCCAGAAGGATGCTTTGGCTTACCGTTTCCCACTTTGGAGACGATGCCTATCTTAGCCTTAACCTACATCACAAGCCACTTCAAACCAAAATTTATTGAAAAGTGCCTCCTTCCTATCATGGGCTGCGTCAGTAAAGAGCAGGCACAAGCCAAAGATCAGCAGGTCGCTACTTTGAGCGAAGCGTTAAACCAACAAGAAAATGAATCAAAGGAAAAAAAGATATGCATGCTTAAAAGTATCAATGAGCACATTTATGTATTAAGGGAGCTTTACGGTGTAAACGTCTATATTAATACCGATGATCAGCAATCTGTCGAGACCTTTATCCAACAAGCACAGGCAAAATACAAAAAATTAGAAAAAATCTGGAAAAAAGTGGATAACCTGCATGATTCGTATCAAGGTAACGACTGGAAAGTCCTGAATGAAAATAACCAATACTGGAGAGACCCCTATCTTATAGTCGATCAGGGAATGAAGGAGTATGACACACTTGTCAAGGTATTTCTCATTTTTTGCGAAATCACCCAAAACTTATATATGATGTTGCCTTTAAAAAAAGCCAAAGTGTGGGGTATAGAGGAATTGTTCAAACAGTTGAATTACAAAAAAATAGCACATCAATTACGATTTCAGCGTCTAAAGGAAAAAATAGAGGTTCAACTCGGCAGTTCGGGGGGAGCCGTTGCGTGGAGATTCCTTCCATAAGTCAGCGTAGTCCTAACACTTCAGCTGCGTTACCATCCTTTCAAATACTATTCCGTATATTTGTCATATAAAACCCTTAAAAACTATTTGTTATGAACTTCATGTATCTATCCTCTACATCCCTCACCTTTTTGGCCATTGTCTGCATTTTCGTGATCAGCTCCCTCACCCTTACCATCAAAATCGTCTCACAGTCAGAGCAGTGGATGCTCGAGCGTTTTGGTCGCTTTTCGCGAGTATTAGAACCCGGCATACACTTTGTCATTCCCTATATCGATCGCATAGGCTTTAGGATAAGCATGCGTGAACAAGTTCTCGACATCCCTCCACAAGCCGTTATCACCAAAGACAACGCCATGGTCACCGTCGACGGAGTCGTCTTCTACCGCGTGTTTGATAGTCATAAAGCTGCCTATATGATTCAAAATCTGCGCTTCGCCATCACCCAGCTGATCATGACCAACATACGTACAGTGTTGGGAGAGATGGAGTTAGACAGTACCCTTTCCAACAGAGATGCGATCAACAACAAGCTCCTGGCTACCATCGACTTAGCCACAGATCCATGGGGTATCCAAGTAAAGCGTGTTGAAATAAAAGACATCCAGCCCCCTGCAGACATCCAAGAGGCAATGTCGCGTCAGATGAAGGCCGTACGTGAGAAGAGGTCGACCGTCACCGAAGCCGAAGGGTATCGTGAGTCAGCCATCCTGCGGGCCAACGGAGAGCGCGAAAGTGCCATACTAGAAGCACAAGGGGAAAAAGAATCGGTCATCTTACAAGCTAAAGCTGCCAGAGAGCGTGCCTTTCTAGAAGCCGAGGCTCATGAGCGCAAAGCAGCAGCAGAAGCTGAAGCCATCCGCCTGGTCGCTGAAGCCATGGGAAAAAGCAAAGGCCAAGCAAGTCAGTACTTTCTCTCACAAAAATATATTGAGTCGCTCCGCGAGATGGCTTCTTCACAAAATAGCAAGACCGTATTTATGCCAATAGAGGCTACTAAGGTGGTAAGCAGCTTGGGGAGCCTTGCCGAGCTAGGCAAAGAGCTCATGGAGAAGGAGACAAAAAAGGATAAAAAATAACTATTTTGAACATAGCTTAGCAGAGGCAGCAGAAGTACCTTCTCAAAAGGGTAGGGAGATTACGTCTTACTCCTAACGAGCCTTTTCCTCAGCTTGCCCTTTGCTTTTTCCCAGATAATCAGGCGATTTTTTATTTGTTTTTTGATATATCACCGGCATTAAACCAATCAACATAGCGATCGATGTTACCATATAGGAAGTTAAGGTTGTGTTATGACGATCGTCCAAAGCTGACTGCCTCTCAGAAGAAAGAGGGTCATTGCTACCTATGTTTTGTCTTTCCCTTCTTTCCCTTTCTCTTCTTTCCCTTTCTTCTCTTTTTCTTCTTTCCTTTTCTTCTCTTTTTCTTCTTTCCTTTTCTTCTCTTTTTCTTCTTTCCTTTTCTTTTTTTTCTCGTTGCTTTTTCTGTTTTCTTTGATATTTTCGCTCTATTTCTTTTTGTTTGAGCTCTTGCTGTTTTTTTTCCTTCTCTTCTGTCAATTCTACTAACAGTTTCATTAATTTTTCGTATTCTGTATTTTCTCTATTTACTCCTGCGCTTTTTCCTTCTCTTTCTTTGAGATCTTGTAGGGTTCTGATTCGTTTGTGGCTAGTGGATGGTTTGAATGTTCTGTTGTTCAGTTGGAAAGGAGCTAGCGGCGCATCTTCTACTACTTGGTTAAAGATGGATTGCATCTCA
>JBCCFU010000123.1:0-3776 GCA_039029575.1 Bacteroidota bacterium
AAGATTGGGTTACTTTTGTTTGGGGGCTAGTTCTACTTGATCGGGGGTCAAAGTTACATTAGCTTGGTGTTCACTTCCAAATAGATTGAGATTTATTTTTAGTGATTTAACTATTCCACCTGCTCTTATGATTTCCCGAATCTGCCCGTCACTGCCTTTAAATAAACTATTTGGGTCTTTTATAATGATTTTGTCGCCTTCTTTAAAGATAGTCTTTTGAACAGAAGTAGTCTGTTTTTGAGCCACTTTATTGAACATTTTATTGAGCTCTTCAGCTTTGATAGGGTAAGGTTCTTGGTTAGGTCCCCACTTTTCGATGCCTACCCATCCTAACACGCCTTCTACTTGGATGATATTTTCACGTAATAAAGGGTTGGTGCAGTCGCCTTCGATATAGAGGTAGGAAAGAAAGCGTTCTCTAAACTCTTTTTTTCCTTTTTTGTTGACAACAACTTTGTCGTAGGGCATAAGATGCACTTCGCTGACGAGATCTTGTAGGTTGGCTGTTTTTATTCTCTCCTCGATGGCTCTTTTTGTATTTTTTTCCTGCCCTCCTCGTACTTTTAGCGGGTAGAATAGCTGTTCCATAATGTTTATCCGTTTTTGAGTTGGAGGTAGATGTATATCCAGTCTATCATTTTACTAAGACTTTGGTTGATTACCAGCAATAGGATGGTAAAGACAAAGAGGCCTATAAGAAAATAATTGACCATCTCTTGTATTTTATCTTGAGTAGGAAAAGAAACCTTGGTGGTGAGTTCATAGGCAGATGCTTTGACAAAAAGGGCCGTGCCAAGGATGAGGTTGTATCCTTTTTTCCCCTTCCTAAGACTTTGAAGAAAGATAACCAGAAGGATAGTAGCAAAAAGAACTCCTACAAGGAATAGAGGTCCTTTTTTGGTCATTGTCTGTATGGTGTTGTGTAGGCTACTAAACATTTTTCTTTTTTTTTGCACGGGTGGAGAGACTCGAACTCTCAACCTTTGGTTTTGGAGACCACTGCTCTACCGAATTGAGCTACACCCGCTAACTTGGTAAGTTGTCTCTTATGGAGAAGGGATAAACCTCGATAGGGACAGTAGTACTGACAAGATAAGGGTATTTTATTCGATGATATCAGTAACAATACCTGCTCCAACGGTAACACCGCCTTCACGGATAGAGAATTTTTGTCCTTTTTCCAGGGCCATCTTTTTGATAAGTCTTATTTTAAGGTTTACGTTGTCACCAGGACTAGCTAGCTCTACAGGAGCTCCAGTACTATCTTCAATACCGTCAACATCCCCTGTAATGTCTGCAGTGTTGACATAGAACTGGGGGCGATAGCCTGCGTGAAATACTTTATGACGGCCGCCTTCTTCTGTGGTAAGAATGTACACTTCCGCCTTAAAGTGTTGATGAGGAGTAATACTACCAGGCACACAGATGACATGTCCCCTTTCCACATCTTTCTTTTCAATACCACGCAAGAGGAGACCTACGTTGTCACCCGCTTGCCCTTGGTCAAGGCTTTTACGAAACATTTCTACCCCCGTAACAGTAGTAGAAAGATTCTTCTCTCCTCGGATAATTTCAACAGCATCACCTACCTTCACAATACCCGCATCAATACGGCCTGTAACCACAGTGCCGCGCCCTTTGATAGTAAAAACATCTTCGATAGACATACGGAAGGGCTTTTCAGTGTCACGCTTAGGAGTAGGAATGTGCTCATCTACTTTATTCATAAGCTCCCCAATACCACCTACCGCCGTAGGATCATCTCCAAGTGCCTTAATAGCAGAACCTTTAACAATAGGAGAATCTCCAAATCCATACTTTTCAAGAAGCTCATGAAGCTCCATCTCAACAAGCTCCAAAATTTCTGGGTCTTTGACTAAGTCCATCTTATTCATAAATACGACAAGTTTAGGAATACCTACTTGCTTGGCGAGCAAAAGGTGTTCACGTGTCTGAGGCTGAGGACCATCTGGTGCAGATACCAACAAGATTGCTCCATCCATTTGAGCAGCACCCGTGATCATATTCTTAATATAATCTTTGTGACCTGGGCAGTCGATGTGAGCATAGTGACGCTTGTCCGTTTCGTATTCAATGACCGATGCAGAGATCGTAATTCCCCGCGTCTTTTCCTCTTCGGTTTTGTCTATGTTTTCATAAGAAAGCTCTTTGGCTCCGCCCTGCTTGGCAAGCACGTGAGTGATGGCTGCGGAGAGGGTAGTCTTTCCGTGGTCAACGTGACCAATGGTACCTATGTTGACGTGATCTTTGTTGCGATTGAATACTTCTGCCATTGTAGATGGGGTTTATATTGTTTATGATTTAGGTTATGTGGGGCAAAGTTAAGAAAAAATTTTATTTTCTACACTATTTTTTGGATCAAAAGATAATTATTAATTCTTTCGTTGCTTTGTTGCGTCGCTAAATTAGTTAAAAAAGCTACTTGTATGAAAAAAAGTGGCATGCTCACAAATTTATAAGTACTGGTGCCCAGGGACTACAATAGAAGTCGATGCTGTGCTTTATGGTTTCTCCTTTTTCTTCGATTTCACCACTTTCATCCTTGAACTGCTCTTGCCAGTCCTCGATAAGAGATTCTCTTTCTCCATATGTTGTAGCTATACCATGACCATTGGGACACCAGACTAAGTTATCAGATGTTACGCTATCTTCAAGCAAGATGAAGTCTTCCTCCTTTTCGCTATCATACAGGTGGGTCTTAGTTTTTTGTCCATCATAGGCTAGATAGCGACCTTGAGGACTGTATTTTGCCTTACCCGAGAAGAGGACTATGCTTGGGAATTTTTGTAGCAACTTGCATGTTGCTTGTGCAAAGTCAAGTTCCCAAATAAATACGGAACCATTTAAGCTGGTAGTAGCGAGTTTTTTGCCACTGGGGTGCCAGCTTAGCTTTTGAACGCTTTTTTTATCTCCGTCGATGGTGAGGAAGTGTTTGAGTCGTTTAGGGTTTTTAATATTCCATATTATGGTGGCTCCGTCTTGACCAGCAACGGCTAAGTAGTTTTTATCAGGACTGCATTTACAGTAATTTACGATGCCTTGTGCTGGGTTAAAGCATTGCAAAATCTTTATTTCCTTATCAAGTAGTTGACATATAGCGATGGTGAACTTTTGGCAATTAATGAATAAGACATCATTTTTTCCATATGATATCCCAGAAAAAGTACCGTTTTTATATATATTTTTGCTTAAATGTTTATTTTTCTTTGGATACCATATATGTAATGTATTTTTTACATCTCCAAAAGCTACATGGGTGCCGTCAGGATTAAACTTAATGCAAGAGACCTCGTACTTGGGCTTCCATGTATGAATAAGTTGAAAGGTTTTTCTGTCTAGTACACCGATTTTTCTTTTTTCTGTAACAAAAGCGAGGGACCCGCCTCCAGGGTGATAGTCTATGGAGGTTAGAGGGTGGTCTACTTTAAATCTAAATAAACGTTGCCACTGCCTAGGGTCTTGGCTTGGGCGTATATAATGAATAATGAAGGTCTCGATCTCCTTGGGGAGGGGAGAATCTTTCTGTCTAAAAGCTTGCTGGTGATAGCCTCTTACCAACAAAGTACGGGTGGCATCGGTCAAGGTAAAGTTAAGGTCAACGGACTGACTAGCATTGACAAGAGAGAGAGGGCAAAGAGAGAAGCCAATGAGGTAGAGACATTTTCTGAACATAGATAGTAGGACTTTAAAGGTTATTAAGAAGCTAAGGTAAGAAAATAATTTCTAATTAATTTATATTTCTAGCAGATATTAAG
>JBCCFU010000124.1:0-3731 GCA_039029575.1 Bacteroidota bacterium
TATTTTTTTTCGTTGTCGAAGCTGCTAAGTTGATCTGAGCAAGAGGGAGAGGGGGGGGGATTGCTTCGATGGGAAGGCGTAGGTCAAGCTCCTGACCTGTAGCTTGACATATATCCTGCCATCGGACCCACCTTACACGATCTCGACGATGAAAAGCATTTCGATGACACCATAGGACCTGGCTTTACTTCAAACAACCTACAAGTAAGTGACACACTCCACTGATTAGGATAGGAAGGATCTGTCAAAAACTTTGCGACACGTCCTTAAAAAAAGTAATCGAAAAATAAGGTCACATCTTTGGAAAAATGTATCTTTGTCTTACCACCCATCCTTTGAGGATTGTATACCCATGTTTGAAAAGATCATCACCCAACTCACTGACAACAAAGCTTGGCTTGACCCCTTACTTCAGGTCTCATTCATCGTTTTGTGTACCATGATCCTACATATCAATTACAAGAGGGCAAGCAACTTTCTTGCCTCTTACTCTCCAGTACCCTACCTACTGCTTCAGGCTTTCTATCTCCCCCTCCTTGCTTTTATCTTCCTTACCTGTGCCAAAATAATCATTCCTTATTTAGATAAAATCATTCCGCAAACCTTAAAAGACATAGGTGGCGAGAGCATAGAGCAAGTGGCTTGGTTTGCTATTTTTATATGGTTTACAGGTCGATTTACCAGTATGGTAAAAAACTATATTTTATCAAATAAAGGACTCATCGGACCTTTTAGCAAAAAAGCGGTCTATTGGGTATTTGAAATGTTTTATTGGACACTTATTTTGATCTTTGTCTTGGGCAGTCTTTCTATTCTTAAAATAAAGGTTGCACAGCCTTTACGCATATTTGGGCATGGCATTATCATATGGAGTTTTACCATTGCCTTCCTCTACACCACACATGTCGGCCTTGCAGAAAACATCAAAGTATTTTCAGAAAAAAACGACTTTTTGGTGGCCGCGATTTTAAAAGCGATCTGGTCGCCTCTTTTAGCTGTCATTTTCGGTACAGGCATGCTGCTCTTTTTTGATATCGCAGAATTTAATAAAAACAAACACTTTGCTTCGTATCAATTAGACTTTAGCAATATCTTGATACCTTGCTTCTTTTGGACACTCTTTAGGCTTGCTTCACTCATTGAAAGAGATTTGCTGATTGGTAGGCTGACAACTCACTATCCTGACAAGACAAGGGTACAAGCCATAGGTAAATTTGCTCGTATTGTGACGATCATCTTCGCGGCTCTCTTTCTCTTCCCTAGTCAAGATACTTACCAAGAGATTTATAAGGTGATAGTAGGTAGTGGTTTGATTATCGGTATTGCTGCTCGTACGATCATTGGAAATTATCTTAGTGGCTTCGTGATGAACTTTGAAGGTAACTTTAAGGTAGGTGATTGGATCTATTCAACAGATAAGCAAGTAGAAGGTGTCATTGAATACATGGGGATGCGTACCACTACCCTACGTACTTTCGATAAACGGGTGTTGTATATTCCAAATTCTTTCTTTTCTACCGCTAATCTCGTCAATGCTAGCAAGATGACGAATCGTCGTATCGATGAAATCATCCCTATCGAACGTGTCGCGCCTGACAAAATAGATAAGATCACTCAAGAATTGCGAAACATGCTGCAAAGTCACCCCGACATCGACCCATACCTTTCTTCTATGGCTCACATGACAACTTTTGGACCTTCTTCCCTCAATGTCAGCATCCGAGCTTTTACCAAAACAAAAGATCTAAAAACCTATCGCTCTATCTGCCAAGACCTCTTTCTAAAAGTAATGCAAATCATGGAAAAGCATGGTGCTACCTTAGCTCCTACGAATATCCTTCCTAAAGAAGATTCAAAAAAGATGATAAAAGGCAGTGTTGTGAAACCAAGTTAATGGATTTAGGTTGTTTGCATGACTCAATAATAATATTTAACTAGCCATTAAAACATGCCCCACCTCTTTGTTATTAAAAGTATACTAAAAAAAGTTACATTTAAAAAAAAATAGCAAAGTAAAATATTCATGAACGTAAAGAAACTTTGGGGACACAGTCTCTATCTCTCATTGCTTATCAGTACTACAAGACCACTATTGGCTACAGAATCGGATACAGCACCTACTACTACCGATAAAGAAGCTTCTGAAGATAAAAAGATGTATGGAGCTAATAGAACGGCTTCTAAAAAAGAAAGATCCTACATAGAACCTATAGCCTTACTCCTTATTCCTCTTTTTGCAATAAGCGTTTTTATGGGTCTTCAATCCCAAGATAAAAGCACTGAGCAAATGCCTATACCCTTCCTAAATAGAAATATAACTATACCCACGACCACGATCCATCAGATATCTACCACAGAGTCAGAAACCAAGCCCTTCTCTTCGATTCCTGTATTCAGTACTCAAATTACTCCTAAAAAGAAGAAAAAGAAGAAAAAGAAACAACCCAAAAAAAGCCTTACTCAAGATCTTCTCAACTTAAAAGCACAATACAGCCCAAGCGCCCCTTCCGATGTATTAAGCGTTGCTTCTGGGCAAACCATTGCCTCACAGGCTTCCTCTCATCGAGAAGGTAAGACAAGAAACCAACAACCTACTGAAATAACTCCATACGATCCTAGTGTCTTAACCCCACCTCCCTATGCCAACATGAGTAATAACTCGATCTTTCCTCAAGGTAAAATTAAATATTTCCACCCGCAAAGTCCTCCTTCCTATAATAACAAAAAAATCTTTAGTACCAACAGTTCATCCCAAGAAGAAATTTTTTATCCTAATCTGAAAAAGCCTCCAAGTCAAACATTCTCCACAATAAATAAAGTGCCTAACCTCAGTGTGATCAACCAGGCAGAAGACGTATCCGAAGAAAACATAAAGCAAAAAACAGAAGAACAAGAAGAAGAAGTAAAAATAGAAAAAAACGAAAGAGAAGGCAATAAAGAAGTAATTAATAAAAGAGAAGAAGAGGAAGAAAGCGTATCAGGAAATGAACAAGAAAAAGAGAAAGCCAGGGAAAAAAACGATGTAGAAAAACTTGATAAAGGCAATACAAAAAACATTGTAAGCATCATAAGTGAGTATATAGGCAGTAAATTCAAGGATAAAAACAGGAAAAAGAGTGAACCTCAACAAAATGACGAAAATTCATCTTCGGAAAAAAAAAAATTTCTAGGGATTATATTATCTAAAAAGAAGAACAAAAAAAATAAGAAAGAAGAGGAAGTAGACTCAAGTGCTGAGATTATGAAATACGAAGAGGTCTAGGTTGTCTGATATATCCACGAATTCCATGGTGTAATCATCCGCAATCTTCAACCTTATGGTTAGAATTCAAATAAGATTTACCTTTCTCACTCCGAAAAATAAACAAACTTTTCCATAAGGACAAAGACGTCTGAAAACCTTCAAAGTTTGAACATAATTATAAGCATCGGTACCGTCAAATTTTGTGTGTCTGGAAATGACTAAAACAACTAGTAAAATCACCTTTTAAAAATAATCCTATCAAGGAGAGGTGTTATTATCGGAGAGTTTTTTCTTGTTTTTATATCTTTTTTGCTTTGACCGTAGTCCAAGCCTCGCCCGAGTTCATGCCTATAACTATATGTTTGTTCTTTGAATAGATTGTTGCTATCAGGGAGGGTTTCCTCTTTTTCAAAAAGCTTATCCATATCGTTATAGGCATGAACTCGGGCGAGGCTTGGACTACGGTCAAAGCAAAAAAGATATAAAA
>JBCCFU010000125.1:0-3662 GCA_039029575.1 Bacteroidota bacterium
ATAAAAAAAAAGTATTATCTTTGGCTATAAACCATATATACGTTGTATACCAAGACAATACATAACCACCTAAAAATACACTCATTATGAAAAGAATACCTTACACCCAGATCCTCACTTTCCTCTTGCTACCCATCTCTGCCTGGGGAGCGAATAATGAAAAGTTCATTGCAGTGGTCAAAGATCTAAAAAAAGAGGAAGATGGTTTTGGCTATATAAGCATAGTAAATCGAAGGGACGACGCAGATACTAAAGTAAGTGAAGCCTTTGGTAAAAATATAGAAAAAGTGATCGAAAATGTTTCTTGGACACCTCTTTTCCTTCAAAAGGAATATACAGCTTTCCTTTATTATTTTTTTTCAGGAGTTGGGGGTGATGATTCTACAAAAGAAGCTTTCTTAAACAAAGTTTTCTCAAAAGAAAAATCTGCAATAAATGATATTAATACAACCCATATTATAGATTTTCTTGAGGCGCCCATTATAGCTGGTGACATAAATAACCTTGATAGCTATTATTCAAAAACTATACGTGGGATTATCAATCGTATAATTAATACAAGCAACAACGTGAGCAAAGAAGATTTATTGAAAAAAGCCATCGAGCAGAAAAAGTGGACGGCTTTTACTGCTTTGCTAAATGTTGAAACGATCATAGAAGAAATAAGTGACCTTTTGAAAAAAAAAAGACTTACAAGATGCAATGGTGACGGTACCTGTGACCACACAAATCATAAAGGAAGCGAGGCTTTTTCATATAAGTTTAAAAACTAGAAAAGATCTTTACCAGGAATTTTTTAAGATAAAAAGCACATTATTCGAGGAGATCATAAAAGATCACCTGCAAAAGCCGATAAGCGAAGACTGGGATGATATCACCAGCCTTTTATCGGAATCACAACTTCAAATTAAAATAGATAAAGAGATCATATACCAAGCCTTAGGAAAGGCTGTGTTGCACAAAAAAGATAATAATAATAGTTCGATTGATCCTGTTTATATCATTACAAATCTAGAAGCATACCTCAAAGAAAATTTGGAAGAAAAGGAAGAAACAATAAAAAAAGGTTAGAAGAAGTAATGAAGCAGTTGCGTCCCAAGAAACCTTCCGATCAAAAATGGAAGGACATGTCCTCCTATATAATAGGAGTAGGCAGTGTCGTAGTAGTGATTTTTGTGGTCGTTGGCATGGTCCACTTCATAATGAACAAAAAGAAAGGCACCGCAAAGCAGAGAGAAGAACTCTAGCCTTGTTTGGTTAGACATGAAAAGACCCGAAAAGTAACCACACTGATGACCTACCTGAATTAAGTTAGAAATTTTTCGGCGAACGTTTTGCGGTGTAAGGGGGTAAGTCCATACTTTCGGATAGCCTCTCGGTGAGAGCGAGTCGGGTAGCCAACGTTCGTTTCCCATCCATAGCCGTGATATTCTTTTGCGAGGGCATGCATCTGTCGGTCACGTTCATTTTTGGCTAAGATAGAAGCCGCTGCAATAGAAGCGAAGGTAGCATCCCCCTGGACGACACAGTGGTGAGGGATGTTGGGGAACGCATTGAAACGGTTGCCATCAATGAGTAGCAGCTCAGGCCGTGGACCTTGTTCGATCACCTTTTCGATGGCGCGGTGCATCGCCAAAAAAGTAGCTTGTAAGATGTTAATCTCATCGATCTCTTGCGCAGAAGCTTGCGCTACGCCTACGGCAACGGCCTCTGCTAAGATGATGGGTTCAAGGAACTTTCGCTGGGCAGGAGTTAGCTTTTTAGAGTCGTTGAGCAAGGGATGTGTGAAGTCACGGGGAAAGATAACAGCAGCAGCCACTACAGGCCCTGCAAGTGGGCCACGGCCCGCCTCATCACAGCCTGCCTCCATCGTCTGTCCAAAAAAAGATTTTAACATAAGCTTAAAGTCAGTTTATATATCGGATCACCTCTACCCCTAAGTTTTCCAAGAAGACGATACCCTCTTCCACGTCCAACCCCTTGAAACTGGCGTAAGAGTCCCGGTACACCACCTTGATGATCCCTGCGCTGAAGATCATGCGTGCGCACGGCAAGCAAGGGGAGAGCGTGATATACAAAGTACTTCCCTGAAGGTCTACTTTACTTTTAAGCGCAAAAAGGATCGCATTTTGTTCTGCATGCAGCGCAAGAGAGCAACCTCCTCCACGCACAGTTCGCGGACAGCCTCGCGTAGGCCACTCCTCATCGCAGTTATGTGTTCCCTCAGGAGGACCATTATAGCCTGTAGCAATGACGCGGGTCTTTTGGGTAATGACCGCTCCTACTTTGCGTTTAATGCAATGCGATCGCTGAGCAAGACCCTCGGCGAGATTCATGTATATCTGATCAAAAGAAAGTTTCGACATGGTAAATATGCTGCAAAAAGAAAAGTAGAACAAGGAATTAGCAAATATATTATACACAAAAGTAGTTGTTTTTACCTTTTATAAACTATATAAACAAATACATCTTGCAGCTTGAGAACTATCATGCTATCTTTTATGTGAAAAATTGTAATTTAGTGCTGAAATCAGCAAAGTTTTTGATATACAAAAAATGTTTGTATTTTTAACGTCTAAATGATAAGATAAAAAATGAAAAAGAAGAGTAACCCTGCCATTTACAAATTGATCAAAACAACGAAGGATAATGTGATCATCCGCAAGGATGGAACCAAAGAGATCGCTGTCCTACGAGGTGTAGATCAGAAGCTTTTAAGCAAAAATAAAGTTGAAAACAAGGGCCTATGCCTAAAACTTTCCGAAAAATTACTTGCCTCAAAATATATAGCAGGGACGTTTGATGAAGCACATGAAGCGGCTAAGGCCTTGTTGGAAGAGGAGGTGCCCCCAGCTGTGAAGGGTTCCTAATTGTTGTTCTCTCGTCAAATTACAAGCGAAGGCAGAATTCAAAAAGGGCCCTGAACAAGAAAAGAGATACACACAACATACACATACAATGTGCTGCTGATGCAACGAAGTTGATGGGAGAAAAAAAAGATAGACAAAAATTAAACAAGTACCGCTACACGTGCTAGAGCCATCGCCAATAGGGGGCTATACGTGTGTATTCGAAGATTAGGTCAAAGATAGTTTGTGGATAAGAGCTTCCATCGTCTAGTCCACACATTTTTCGCACGATACGGGGGACGTATTTTTGACCTACTCCTTCTAAAGAAATATTCCAAATGGACGTGGGGTCATTTTCTTTTCCGGCACTTTTGACAAAGCAGGGAGCATTGTTAAAAAAACAAGCATCATTAGAACAGAGTTCTCCCTTTTCTGCTACGGCCTTTAGCTTTTGCCTATTTTTTAGATTAATGAAAGTCATCGAAACTCCCAGCTCGGAAACGAGTATGAAACGATCATTGTAGGAAAAGCTAACCGAAGTATAATCCTGGGTACCTTCTTCGAAGCATACTACCGGCTCATCTCCTTCTGCGGGCCATACCTCTATGTAATGACCGTGTGTAATGGCAAGGTATTCGCCATTGTGAGACCATTGCATAGCAAAAACATGCTTTTCGTATGGGATTGAAAATTTTCGACTAGATAATAGGGCCTGCTTACCAACATCCAAAATGTAAATTCTATCTCCTTCTGCTAAAGCTAGCTGGTTCGGATGGTGTGGCCTCCATCCTGAGTGGTCAATTCTAAAATGCC
>JBCCFU010000126.1:0-3621 GCA_039029575.1 Bacteroidota bacterium
CTTTCATTATATTTTGGCAAAGAATTTTATTATTTTTAAAATTATAATTAAAAATTTGGATTTTTTCAGCTATCAATTTACTTGAGACACACCTTTTTGAACTGTATTATAAAAAAATTTCGTACCTTTGTAGTTCAGTGCAATAAAAAATAAGTTTTTCTACGAATCCTAACAAAGCATTGAACTATTTTACCTCAGCCATGATTTACCTAATTAACTCATTGTTTCGCCAAAAAAGCAAAAAATCAACCCACAAGACGATGAGCATCTTACCAACCTGGTCTCTCTTTTTCCTCCTGATGGCAGGTACTTGCCATCAATTACACGCTGCAGAAGAAGATGAAGAAGTCTATGAACAAAGAGTGCAAAGAAAAAAGAAAGAAGGTTCCGAAATAAGGAGATACATCAAGCCGGCACTTATAGCATTTACTTTTCTTGTTGTCGTGGGGGGGGGGCACCTTTTTCTACTTTCAATATGGAGGTGGAAAAGAAAGCGACAAAAATCCTGAAAAACCTCTCAAAGATTGGAATAAAGATGACCTGAAGGACTTTATCGACTCATCAGGTGTAGGTGATGAAGCAAAACGAAAAAAGCTAAACGAAAAAATCAAAGAGAAGGACGTTACGGCGGAAAACTTGGATGACCTGCCTACAATAGAGCTCATTAAAGAGCTGGAACTCGAAGATGAGTATAAGCCCTTACTTTCAGAAATAAAAGAAAAACTAAAAGAGGGACAAGAAGACGACGGAACAGAAAAGTCCAAGTCCTTGTTTGGCATTGAGACGCAAAAAGACTTGGTAAACTGGATCAACTCGTTGAAAACACTTACGCAAGCTCAGAAAGAAGGACTTGTTAAAACAGTCAAGACTAATGGAATGACTGGAGAAGACCTCTTAAGTCTTGAAAACCAACAAGAAATAGAAGAATCTTTTAAGGGCATAGATAGTACAGTTGCCAAAACGCTGTATGATGCGTTCATAGAGTTAAAGCGCCTACCCCAACCCAAGGTAGGCCCCAATAGCGGGGTTACTGGTTTGCAAAACTTTAACGGTGAAGTGAAAAATGTATGTTTCATCAATGCAGGTATACAACTCTTATTGCAAAACCCACCACTTGCTAAAGAGTTGAGAGGGCGCAAGTATTTTAATAGGAACAAATACGTTACGAAGAAGGAAAGTGACACTCGGCAAGATATGTGGGCCGACCTTGTCGAGATATCGGAGAAAAGCCTACAAGATAATGCCAAACAGACATCTGCCAACCCTGTCCATGTGGTCAGAAAATTAGAAAAAACTGATGTGATATTTCCAAGAGATGAAACGGGATATTCTATTCAGGCATTAAGCAAAATGACTGAGGTATTGAACGAAGATTACTTCCATAGAGCAGGGGGTAAATTGGATGAAACGAAAGCAGACTGGATAGTTATTGGTTCGAAACCCGCCGATCTTGAGAAAAACGTTACAGAATTCTATAACGAGTACAATCCCAAGGAGGTGTCATCCCCCATACGTAAGATGCATTTTATGATGAAAACATCCCTTGAAGCTGTAGGCCTTCCTGAAAAGCATAAACATGCAGAAGACTGGTATCACTTTGAGGGACCCATGACACTAGCATGGGAAAATCCTGTTACCGACGTAGTCGTTGACTTTTATGATAAAGAAAAAGGCAATGTACAAGAAATAACTCTCAAAGATATAGACGTAGACAATAGTGCTAAGTGTTTGCAATACATGATCTTTGATCAGTTAAAAGCGACGTATAAAAAACTCACAGCAGAAGATATTAAAATTGGATATTTTGATATGGATGAGAACAAAAAAGTTGCTCAATTCGTTCCAGAAGACTTTTTATATAAAAAAACCTCAGCTGTTAATCCAAAGAAGAAAGAGGAAAAACTATTTGACGTTAGGCATCTACTCAAAAAGAGAAGGTATATCTTTGCGTGCCTGGAGGGTACGAAGGATTTAAAAGTAAATTTTCCGAAGAAATCACGTATCAATCAAATACATGTGTCTCCACGTATCAAAAGCCTTCAAGAAGGCATAGATTTATATTTAAAAACAAGAGTACAGGACGACCGTACTTCACTTTATAAGAAAAAATATATAGGCGGTCAAGTCAAGAAAGAGCTGGTTAAAGACGAAGACAATCCAAGCAAAGTGCCCGTATTACGTAGAAAAGAAAAGATTGTAAAATATCCAGAAGTTTGGCTACTGGCTCTCAATCGAGTCGAAAATAATAAAGAATTCGATCACAAATTCACGTTTGAGAAAACAATGAAACGTGATGGAAACACCTATCACCTTGCAGGCGTAGCTTATCGTAAAGCAAATCATTATTGGTCGCATGTGAAGTCTATCGATGATGGCAAATGGTATGAAGTCAATGATTCAGATGTGACAGAAATTGGGGACGATATAATGAAATTTGTAAGAGGAGGTGAAGGCCTAAAGCTAGAAGGAGGAGGTGAGCTATGGAAACAAGGCCACTTCGAGACAGCTGGCAGTATATGGAAGTACGTGAAAGAAGAAAAAGATAGCTGATGCTCCATCCACACAATCTGCCCCCGAAACATCAGCCAAGCGTTCAAACTCCACACGCCCCCAACGACTTGTAGGGTTTTTTATAAAAAGCTTCCGTACCTTTGCAACCAAAAATAAGAAACAATAAGTTTTCCTAGGAAGCCTAATAGACCATGACCTAGCTTTCATTTCGCCAAAAAATAGACAATCAAGCCACAAGACAATGACTTCCTCTCCAACCTGGTCTCTCTTTCTCCTACTGATGGCAGGTACTTGTCATCAATTACACGCTGCAGAAGAAGAGACCTATGAACAAAGAGAAGAGAAAAAAGGCAGTAAGATAAAGAAATACATCAAGCCGCAATATCTTATAGTCACCTTGTTTGCTATCGTGGGGAGCTCCTTTTTCTACTTTCGATATATAAAAGAAGGCGACAAAAATCCTGAAAAACCTCTCAAAGATTCGGAGAAAGATGACCTGACGGAGTTTATCGACCCACCTGATGAAGCAAAACCAAAAAAGCTAAACAAAAAAATCAAAAAGGAAGAAAATGATGATGACGGAATAAAAGAAGAGCCCAAGCCCTTGTTTGGTATTGAGACGCAAGAAGACTTGATAAAATGGATCAACTCGTTGAAAACACTTACAGAAAACGAGAAAAAAAAGCTGGTTGAGAGAATCGAAGCTGAGGAAATAAGTGGAAAAAAGTTCTTGAGTAGCGAAAGCCAGCAAGAGATAGAGGACTCTTTTCAGGTAGATAGCACAACTGCTAAAAAACTGTATGATGCCTTGATAAAGTTGAAGCACCAACCCAAGGTAGGTCCCAATAGTGGGTTGATAGGCTTGCAAAACTTTAACGGTGACGAACGTAATATATGTTACCTCAATGCAGCGGTACAACTTTTATTACAAAGCCCACCACTTGTTAAAGCATTGAGAGAACGGCAATATTTCAAGAAGAACAAATACTTTACAAAGAAAGAGAATGACCCTGAGCAAGATATGTGGGCGGGCTTTGTAGAGCTAGCGCAACAAGCCATACAGCCCAATGCCCAACAGGCATCTTTCAACCCTACCTATATAGCCACTCA
>JBCCFU010000127.1:0-3593 GCA_039029575.1 Bacteroidota bacterium
ATCCGAACAAAAAGGGAGAAATAATCAAGATAGAGAATGTCTCTTTTATAGAGAGAGAGATTGATGATGGCAATTGGGCTCCTGAGGAGGAGTACAAATTATATAAAGAGCTTTCTAATATAAATGAGCCGATACATGGTATTTTGGTTGTATTAGACGGACATGAAGTTATGGGAGGGTTTGGGTTCTATGAACTTTACCATGAGACTTTGGAGCTGTCTTTTAAAATGAATTTGAAGGAAAGATCTCTCCCTATGTACTCTGTTGTTACAAAAATAGACAAATTGAGTGCCGTCGATGTTGAAAAGAGACTCCAATCAAAGAATGATTTTTATGAAGAAGCATACATCATAAATGGAAAACAAGTGAGGGAAAAGAAAAAATATAAGAGAATAATTTTTGATCCGCTGAATATACTCAGTGAAGATGGCGACGAAGAAGGTATAAAAAAATTGCAGCAAGTTATCGATGGTTGGAATGAGAGTATCAACATCAAAGACATACTCATCCCTCAAGAAAACCCTAAAGAAATAGAAAAGAGACAAGAAGAGGAAAAGAAAAACACCGTCCCGAAAATGATTAAGTTGCTTACAACAGAGTTGAAAAAAGATAGTTCCCAAGTAAAAAAACTAGTGAATAAGGCTTTTTCAACGACGAAGGAAGTGGACTTGAATACTCTAATGTTATCCGAATTGAAAAGAATGCAGAAGACTTTCTCTGATGCGTGTGACGAAATTCTTTTAAAAACTATTCCTGACTTATGCAAAGAGTTTAATTCAAAAATGTCTTCAATTGAGCATGTGAAAGACTTTCTATCTGAAAGAACAGCAACAGAGACAAAATACAAAAATATACTTGAAACCGAAGTAACTGAAATGAAAAAAAAAGGGGAAGCAGAGTTTTCCAAGAAAATTTCGGGATACTCAGGAAAACCCAATACTTTTTCGAAACCTAGAGGCAATCAACAAGGATTAGGGTTTAAAGATGAGTTTGAAGAATTTTCTTCGAGCTTCAGGAACGATGACGATGGACAAGGGTTTAAAGATTGGTTTGAAGAATTTTCTTTGAGCTTCAGGAACAATGACGATGGACAAGGGTTTGAAGAATTTTCTTCGAGCTTCAGGAACGATGACGATGAACAAGGGATGGAAGGAGATGAATGGATGGAATTCCAAAAAAGATCGAAGAAATCGGTGTTGAAAAAATACAGCTTATTATTATAGGGACTATTGTCATAATTTGCTTATTACTTTGGGGAGGAATTAAGTATTATCTCAATGCCATCTCGAAAAAGCTAAGTTTCAAGAATGAAAAAGATAAAAGTGTGGATAAAAGTGAGTATAAAAGTGAGTATGAGTAGTGCGTGAAGTGCAAAAGGAAGCCCCTTCACTTGCCACCCTGCGAGAGAAGAGAGCTATTTTTTGGTACTGCTCAGAGAAGTGTGTCTTTAAAAAATGGATAGGTCGTCTTCTTTGTACCGAGTCATTGGCATCCTTCGGAAGTGGCGTATCCTCCCTCTTGGCAATTGCGATTTGCTCGCTAGACTCTCTCAATGCGTGTCATTGGTTTTCGCATTTAAACCATTACGGTACTTTATTTATGAAGCTTGAGTTTCCTTCGACCTATTCCAATTTTGTCTTGCCTCCACTTTCGTTTTCGACTAACTACTCTGGTTCGGCTTTCTCATCCACTTGGCACCAGCCAATTGCTCAGCTCGCACTGGTTTAGTGAAAATAGGATTTGGATGCGACCCTATCCTGATTCGCATCAGGCTCTTCTTGTGTGCAACTTCATGTCGCACGAATTCTATGGTTCAAACAAATTTTTTAGCATAATTTTTTTCATATAGCCTTCTGTCTCTTATGCAAGCAATCATATACTCTGTGTACTATCTTATTTCTGATGGCATTTTAAATGACTATTTTTGACTTTCGTTCTTTGAGTTTCCGCTGGTAGTATTCGGCCAGTTCTCCTTTAACATGTGCGGCTGATACTGCTGCCATATGTAAGGCACTTTTGAGTTCTTTATTGGCAAAGATAGAGACCCCTGGTATTTGACCTTTCAGTTTTATGATTTTAGTGAGTGTTTTGGCCAAGGTGTTTAATTGCCTTACGGGTTTTCTTTTTGACTCCATTTGAGAATTGATGGTTATCACGACCTGTATTCTCGCAACAGATAAGTGTCTTAGAATAAAGGGATATTTTCCTTTCTTAAGTCGCTTTTGAGCTTTTTCAAGCGTTTTGGACTGTTTTCTATCTGGGCGTGTGCTATCCTTTTTTTGCCTCTTAGAATAGTGTAGTCGAGGGTTGCTTTGGATACATCTGTTCCAACTATAAATTCATAATTCGAGTTTTTCACATTAGTTTTGGTTTAAAGTTTTAAAAATCAATCAACGTTAGGTCTTTTACCTAAAATTCTATTCGGTGCTTATCGTTGATTTAAATTAATGGCGCTGTAAGACTATTTCGCGTTATAGGCCTAAAAACCTCGAGCGAGTCTTAGTTTGCTTTACAGTACTATTAATTTTATTTTTTTATACTGGAAAGCTAAAGGAGCGAGTCAAACCGTTTTTTGCCATCTCGAACAAGGTGAGAGATCTGCTCGTATCAGGGGGTATCAAGCCTTTACTCACCCCCCTATGAGCTTGTTCTCACAAATAATAATGAAAAGGTATAAATGCATACAACGTCCTGCTAGCGCAGTGACGTTGATGGTGAAGGGGTGGATATTCTTTCGGAAGAACATTATTCAAAAAAATAGGGCCAAGTGTTTCACTTTCTAGGAATAAGGATAGGGAGGAAGTTCACAGTCCCCCCCTCCCACATCCCACACCGCCACACATACGGGTTCGTATAGGCAGTGGTAGTGTAAACTGAATTCTGTCTGAGTTTTAAAAAAACGTTTAATTTAAACTTAACTTTTTAAACCTTAGACCATTATGAAAACAGAAAACTTAGACATAGAAGAACTCAAGAAAAAAGGCCTTCAACAATTTAAAGAAGGCAAATCCGTTTTTAGAAAAGGAGGAGCCTTTGCCTCCCTTATAAAAAGCGTTGTCCAAGCAGCCTTAGAAGCAGAAATGGAACACCATTTAGACACCGAAGAAAGAAACCAAGGCAACAAAAGAAACGGAAAAAAAGAAAAACTATAAAGAGTTCAGATGGTATGTCGATTCTAAAATTGGTCTACTTAGCCACGAAAAATATCTCTAGGAAATGAATAAGCCCATCTCTAACTGAGGTTTGGTTGCGCAGCAAATCTCTACTATTAAATTCGACGAAAGAATAACCTTTACAACTAACCCTCAATCGAACTTAGACAGACTTGAGTTTACACTACCGAAGCCTTATGTAGTCGGCTTTTGATCGAAAAGTATAGATATCCTTTCTATTTATGGATTACTTGGTGGGCTAACTACATTAAACCTTCATTCGCTTTTTTTTTGCGCTTAATTACTCTCCAGGATGCGTAAATGATAATAATAATAGCTGCTGTTATGCTAACTCCATAAATCAATATGCTACCACTAACTTTACCCTTTCCTTTATCATCATCATCATCATCACTGTTAGCTTTTTTACTTAGATGTTCA
>JBCCFU010000128.1:0-3576 GCA_039029575.1 Bacteroidota bacterium
ATCTGTTTCAACCTCCTTGCCTGTAAGCTTCTTGTCCTTCTTTCTTATAAACTTCTTGCCTTTCCTGCCTATAGACTTCTTCTTTCTCCTCTTCTTAATCTTGCTTAGTTTTCTTCTCCTCTTCTTCTTAATCCTCCTTGGCCTTCTCTTCCTCCTAAACCTTCTGATTCTTCTTGGCCTTCTCTTCCTCCTAAACCTTCTGATTCTTCTTGGCCTCCTTCTCCTCCTAAACCTTCTGATTCTCCTTCGTCTTCTAATAGGGAGGTATGCAGCGTGAGTATAAGAAGGCCCAACGATAAAGTTACCCAAACCTATAAAGAAGTTCATAACCCATGCGAAAGGATGCGCAAAAATCACTTGAAAAATAGCATTAAGTACCACCTCTATGATAAAAAGGAAAAGATACGTTGCGATTATACAAACTAGAGAGGTGATTATGAAAGCCAAAATAGCTGTTGATATCAAAACTATAGAAGATGGCTTTTCATCTTGCTTAACGCTACCGATTTGTAGAGCGATTTGATATAACATCCCTTGACTATAATCACCGCCTGGATAAACAAAATTCTTGAGTGTTTCATTTTGAATATCAAATAAGGGTACTATCAACTTCTGCAATAGTTTGAAGAAAGGTTCCCCTGTTGGTAGTAAGACTAATACCAAAAACGCGGATATGAATCCGAAGAGAGAAATCACAATTCCTGCTTCTACAAGGAAAGACTTCTTTCTCCCTCTCTTTCTTCTCTTAGTCTCGACTTTAAAAAACTTCTTCTCGACCCATTCTAGAACCCCGATTTTGCCTGCCACATTCTGCCGATAGATCCTTGGAAACCATTCCAAGATATCAGGGATTAGAAAAACAAAGCTAAAAACAAGCCAACCCAAAAGTACTCCCTGTGCTTTAAAAGAGGGGTCTTTCTGTTTATAAAGGGCGGGAATATCTTTAAATATCATTAGGGCTATCAATTCACCTAAGTTGATTTTCTCTTTATTAAACCCATCTCCAAAACTAAATTTTATATACGTCAGTGGATACAATAGGAAATCGGCAGCCAGCATACCCATGTCAGTGTTTAAAAAACCCATAACGGTTGCTGCTATAACAGCAACTCTCCATCCAAGCTTCTTAGTCGGTACAATATATTCGAATGCTTCTTGAGGTCCCCTTCGTCTTTTTCGTCTTACGATTCGACGCCTATTGTACTTTCTTGCTCGCGTAGCTGAGGAAGGACGTGTGTAGGCTGCGGATATACTGCTGACACAAAAAGGCATCAAGCATGCGAACAAAAGTATTTTTTTTACGTTGAATGAAAGAAATTTTTTCATGGGTAAAACTTGTATTGATAGATGGTATCGATATGATAATGTCCACAAATGTATACATTTTTTTTTGATCTAAAAAAAATAGTAGCATGATAAAAAAGATACTCTTCAATTTTTTTATAAAGCAAAGTTGCCAAGAACTGTCTAGACTCAAGTTTAAAAAGTTAAAAAACCATCTCTCCGACTTTTAAATGTACTTGTTATTTCTTTCGTTTTCCTTTCAGAAGGAAGGTTACCTTTGCACCCGCTCCTTGCTTTTTATACCTTTATGAGGATTATACCCATTGCTTTCTTTTACATAATAGCCAGTTCCATTGTACGCTCGTTTTGTGGGTGCTTTTTGGCATTCGATGGAACAGGCACCTTCTATTTTTTCAGCGCAAGGATGGCAGATGGGCACATGTCTGTTGCAAACCATGTTGGCGCAGTTGACCATGCGATGAGAAGGGGTATGACAAACATGGCACTGACTGATGGTCGTCGGATTCTTTTTATTAATGGGTACGGTTAGGCGGTTGTCAAAGACATAACAGACTCCTTCAAAGGCACTTCCGTCGGTTTCCTTCCCATATCCAACGATCCCTCCTCGTACTTGATATACCTTTTCAAAGCCTTTGGAGAGTAGGTAAGCGGTTGCTTTCTCATCTTTGATGCCTGAAGTACACCAGACAACTATTCGTTTGTTTTTATACTTTTCAAGTTTTGAGAGGTGATTGGGAAATTCTCTAAAGTTCTTTATAGGCAACACGATTGAGTTTTTGAATTTCCCCACCGCTGTCTCATAATCAGAACGAACATCAAGGTTTACAACATCGCCTTCTTCTGCCATGGCTTCAAATTCTTGAGGAGTGATGAAAGTGCCAGTCTTTTCGTAGGGTTTGATCTCTGGGAGGCCTGCGTTGACGATCTCTCGTGTGGTGCGTGACTTCATCTTCTCAGAGACATATCCATAATGTTCGTCTTGATTGACACTGATATTTGCGAAGCGTGTATCTTGTTTGAGGTAGTTGATGAAAGCTTCACAATCTTCTTTTCGACCTGATATTTTGCCATTGATACCTTCAGGGGCTACCTTGATGCGTCCTTTGAGTTGTTTGTTCACACAATAGAGGTGTTGGGCTTCTCGTAAGCTTTCAGGGTCTTTGATAGGGGTAAAACAGAAATAAGAGAGGGCGTAGTATGTTTGTTCTTTCATGATTTACGGTTTTTGTGAAATAGGTTGAATGGCACGGGCGGGGTTGCCTGCTACAAGTATCCCATCAGGGACATCTTGCAGTACGACGGCCCCAGGGGCTATGTGGGCGCGTGCGCCAATGGTAAGGTTGGGTTGGATGATCGCTCCACTGCCAATGTAGGCAGCTTCGCCGATGGTGACGTGGGCAGAGATGATGGCTCCGGGATCGATGTGTACAAGGTCATGCAGCGTCACACCAGCCCCTATCATCACATGCCCCATTAATGAACAGTGGTTATGGATTACGCTGTCGTTGCCTACACTGCTGCCTACATGGATGATGTTACCAGCGCCTAGGCGTAGCTCTTTGGGAAGGTTGGTGGAGGGATGGAGGGCGTTGAGGGGATGAAGCTTCTCTTCCCTGCCGAGGCGGGTAATGAGAGTTAAGGCATCTTCAGCAGGTTCTAAAGCGATGAAAGGATGACATTTCTCTCCAAGAAGTTGCAAGAAAGCAGTGTCTTGCGTACTCCCTAAGACAGAAACGTGACTGTAGGTTGTATTCTCTTTGACCAAGGTTTTATCGTCATCTAGGAAGCCGTAGACAAGAAAACCGTTTTGTTGGAAAATCTCTAAGGCCACCTGACCCTTGTTTTTTGCGCCGAAAATAATAATAGGTGTCTCCATTGGTTGCTTTTTTCCGCAAAAATAGGGTGTTGTGCTTTACGCGACAAATACTTTGGCATTTCTTTCACTTTTCGTACCTCTTATAATTATAGAGTAGCTTCTTTTTTCCTTAGAATTGTAGTTTTTTAGGGAGCTATACCTATACTTTGACATGTCCCTGGGTTTCGCTACACCGAACGGGTAGCTATAACATTTTTTATATGTCCATAAATAATTAACTTAAGGGCATCTAAACGATGCCTTTCTCTATATGTATAATCTTAGTGACATACTCCCGCCACCAAAAAGGATACCCAATTTTGGATGGGGGCTTCTTGCGACCTAATGAACCAATCGGATTCATCCTCTCGCCAAAGCACTTGCGCTGACAAGTATCGCCGTGGAGGAACTCTTTA
>JBCCFU010000129.1:0-3538 GCA_039029575.1 Bacteroidota bacterium
ACTCAACACACATAACGCCGTTTCCCAGCTCATACACACATGCCAATGGTGTGTTCTCACAAAACAACATCCGCACAGCACCTGCGCTGACAGTATAGCTATAGAGGGACTCTTTATACAAACACGCTGTCCGCATGCATCAGCTGGAGCTAATGTAAAAAACATTTCTTTATTTTCAAAGAAAATAGGGGATATCCATCGCCCTTCAAATAATCAAAGATTATTTTGGAGTGAGAATTCCGCCCAATTCGTTAAAAACCTAGTTAGCTAATAGATCTCAGCACGGTTACCACTTTCTCTATTTCTTCTACCGTATTATACATCCCACAAGAGATACGAACAGCCCCTTGTCCTTCCCCTAGGGCATCCATCAACGGCTTAGCACAAAAAAGGCCTGTACGCACAGCGATATTTTGAGCATCGAGGCGCATTCCTACATCAAGAGAATGGACACCTTGGACGTTGAATATAGCGATGGCTATGTCAGGGACACTCGGGTTGATGAGTCGAACGTTGGGTAAGTCGTCAAGAGCTTGGTATAAAGTCGTGGCAAGCTTTTTTTCGTGGGCTTGCAGCAAAGTGTAGCCTACTTCTTCTAAAAAGTGCAAAGCCGCCCCTAAACCTGCGAGGCCTGCCAAGTGTTGGGTACCCGCTTCAAAGCGGTAAGGAGGCTCTTCATAGCCCGGATAGCCATTATCAGGTAAGGAACGAACCATCCCTCCCCCTACCTGATAAGGTGCCATGGCAGCTAAGTGCCTTTCTTTACCATACAATACACCGATACCTGTAGGGCCATACATTTTATGTGCTGAGAAGGCGAGGAAGTCACAATCCAGTGCTTGTACGTCGATAGGGAGGTGAGGCACCGATTGAGCAGCATCTACGACGACAACCGCTCCTTGTTTGTGAGCAAGGCGAACGATCTCTTTGATGGGTTGGATGGTGCCCAGCACGTTAGAGACGTAGTTGATAGCTACGACCTTCGTACGTTTTGTTAGCAAGATCGACAGCTTCTCCACGTCGATATGTCCTGTAGAGGTCATGGGAGCTATCTGAAGGTGTGCTTTTTTCTTTTGACAGAGGCGTTGCCACGGCAAGAGGTTACTATGATGCTCCATAATAGAGACGATGACTTCATCGCCTTCTTCGACTTCGTGCTCCCCGTACGCCTGTGCAACCAAGTTCAGACTTTCAGTCGTACCGCGGGTAAAGACGACCTCCTTACTGCTCGAGGCATTCAGAAAAGCTTGCACTTGCGAACGGACGGTAGCTAAGCAACCTTCTGCGCTCCTTGCCAAGCGATGGTTCGCCCGATGGACGTTGGCATTATCTTGCAGGTAAAAGTCACGGATAGCGTCTACGACGACAAGAGGGCGTTGCGTAGTCGCTGCATTGTCGAGGTAGACCAGCTCCTTACTTTTGGGTTGGGCAAAGATTGGAAAGGCATCGCGGATCGTAGCTTCATGAAACATAGAGACATTGTTAGGTAGTGAAAAGCTGCAAGTTACTAATTACTAATTACTAATGGCTAATCAACGCTATTGAAACAACACGTGTGATAGCACAGCGCCTCTTCAAAGAAGGACACTGTGTGGTTTTTTTTCTAAATCTCCCTCAGGGTCTTACGCCAGGGGACTCTTAGGAGACTAGGCAAAAACGAGCAACAAAAAGAGAGAGACCGAATTTGGTGCTCCTACTTTTATGGCTAGCCAGCTACCTCGCGCGAAGGGAAGAAGAAACTGATTTCTCTTGCCGCACTTTCTGGACTGTCTGACCCATGGATAGCGTTGTCACTTGTGTCCATGCCAAACTTATTGCGGATCGTTCCTGCCAAGGCCTGCTTAGGATCCGTCGCTCCTATCAGCTTACGGAAGTCAGCAATAGCATTTTCCTTTTCCAATACCATGACCACGACCTTACCCGAAGATATATACTGATACAACTCTTCAAAGAAATGACGCTCTGCATGCTCTGCATAGAAAGACTTGCCATCTTTTACAGACATTTCTGTCATTTTGAGGACTTTGAGTCGGAAACCTTCTTTTTCAATGCAAGCGATGATGTCACCTGTATGACGTTGAGTCACAGCAGTAGGTTTGATAATGGCTAATGTTTGTTTTAGAGATGATGACATAATGAAAAGGGTTTTAGTAAAAATAAGGTACAAATATAAGGTGATTTAATGGAAGGTCGCAAATTGTCGTAAGAATCGTACATCATTCTCTGTAAAAAGACGCACATCTTCGATTTGATAGTAGAGCATGGAAATACGTTCAATACCCATCCCCAAAGCAAAGCCACGATACCTGGTAGGGTCTATCTCACACGCCTTAAAGACATTAGGATCGATCATCCCAGCGCCCAATATTTCCACCCATCCACTTTTTTTGCAAATATTACACCCTTTTTGCGCACAGAAGACACAGCTCATATCTACCTCCACACTCGGCTCAGTAAACGGAAAAAAAGAAGGGCGCAACCGCATGGTTTGCTCACTGCCAAAAAGACTTTGGATAAAATGGAGCAACACCCCTTTAAGATCAGCAATAGTAACCTCCTTGTCCACATAGAAAGCCTCCACTTGGTGAAACATACAATGCGTCCGTGCAGAGATAGCCTCATTGCGATAGACACGCCCAGGCGCGACCATCCTAAAAGGCGGCTGTCCCTTCGACATCATCCGTATCTGCACAGGCGAAGTGTGCGTCCGCAAGAGCCACTCTTTCTTTTCATCCAAGAAAAAAGTATCTTGCATATCGCGCGCAGGGTGATCCTTAGGGAAGTTAAGGGCCGAAAAATTGTAAAAATCATGCTCTATCTCATTGCCTTCCGCCACAACAAAGCCTATCTTCTTAAATATCTCTACAATCTTGCGTTCCATTACCCGAAGAGGATGCAAACTCCCCAGCGTCCCCGACCTAGGAGGAAGCGTTGGGTCCACTACACTTCGAGTAGATAACGCAGATGCCCCCTCCACCTTCGTGAGCTCCTCCAGCTTATTACTTATTAACTTCTTGAGGGCGTTGAGCTCCTTGCCTACCTTTTGCTTCTCTTCAGCAGACACACTCTTCAACGATTTAAACAGTCCCGCTAACGCCCCTTTTCTACCAGTAAATCTATTTTTGAATGCTTCTATAGAGCCTTGATACGCTTTGACAGCTTCGGTGAGGGTAGTGATCTTCTTTTTCATACGACAAAGATAGTCGCTTCCGACGTGGAAGACCAAAGAAATAGAAAGGATGTCAAAGAAAAAAAGAAGATTCTCAACTTTTGGATATCTTCGTGGACTACTTTATCATTGCCTCACAAACAAAACCATCCTTAACCCCTTCACGACGTAGACGTGTCGCAAAGTTTTCACTGTAGACGTTCCTCTTCAGTTTTAGGCGTACCTCTCCCCTAGAAAACCGAGAGACATCTAGTGACGAGATCTACCTCTTGCCTCAGTGTCTTAACCTTTTTTAATTGACCTTTTCTAAACATACGCATTACCTCAAATCCTGCTATGGTGGCACGCCCTGAAGCAAACGATTTAAAG
>JBCCFU010000130.1:0-3502 GCA_039029575.1 Bacteroidota bacterium
CGTTGGGGGACCTGGACTGCGCAGCCGGGCTTGGCGCGACGGGCTTGCCTATATCTCGGTGGAATGATGATCACATCGTTCACGGCCACGCTGGCGACAGCCCCCTTCGTGCTCTACCACTTTCAGGAAACACCCGTTTATGGGCCTTTGGCGAAAATTCCTTTGTCAAAGAACTAGATCAAGACGCTATGAGTACGAACCGTTTCATATATTGCATCATTTTTCTTGAGTAAAAGGGGGTAATAAGTCAGGTTACTTACCTAAGGGCTTTGTGACCTGTGCCCCCTTTTCCTTTTTTTCATATGTAGCGGGGTAGAATCGTATGTACTTAAGAAGTAAGTGGAGGGTGGTATTTAAGCTAAAGAGGCATCATGCGGCATAAATCCACCTGCTTGCATTGACCACATGCGTTTGTACGTTCCGTTTTTGATGAGTAGCTGATCATGTGTACCCTCTTCGATGATCTTTCCTTTTTCAAAGACGAGGATACGATCCATGTTGGCCAAAGTGGAGAGGCGGTGAGCAATGACAATCGTTGTGCGTCCCTTCATAAGTTCGGTAAGGCTTTTTTGCAGATAGTCTTCCGTGACCGAGTCTAGGGCAGAAGTTGCTTCGTCGAGGATCAGGATTGGGGCATCTTTTAGGATAGCACGTGCGACAGCGATGCGTTGTCGTTGGCCACCTGAGAGTTTGGTGCCGCGCTCGCCGACGAGTGTGTCGTACTTTTCGGGAAGTGTTTCGATAAATTCGTGACAGAAAGCTCTTTTTGAGACTTCTATGACGGTCTCATCACTGGCGAGGGGGTTGCCATACCGGATATTTTCCATCAGGCTTCGATGGAAGAGACTTGTGTCTTGGGGGAGCATGGCAATCTGTTCACGCAAAGATTGTTGGGTCACTGTACTGATATCTTGTCCATCGATGGTGATCTTACCCTCTTGAATATCGAAGAGGCGTAGGATGAGGTTGACAAAAGAGGTTTTGCCTCCACCTGAGAAGCCGACGAGTCCTACTTTTTCACCGGGGTTGATGCGTACGTTTTTGTGTTTAAAGATTTGTTTGCCCTTTTTATTTGCATAGCCAAAAGTGACATTTTCGAAGGTGATAGCGCCTTGGGTTACTTGTAAGGAGTGTGCATTGGGTTTGTCTACGACCTCTTGTCGTGTGTTGAGGATGGTGAGTGCTTGTTTGCATTTGCCAAACTCTCTTAGCGCTTCGTTCACTTCTCGCAAGTACCACCATAGAAACTGAAAGACCGATATGGTGATCATGATGACCAAGCTAAAGTCACCGATTGTAACTTGGCCTTTGCTATACATGAAGATAAGGCTACACATCATGGAGACCATCATGACGAAGATCGTCACATCCCATACTATTTTGACCTTGATCAGTGCCCACTGCATTTTTCGATCTTTGTGTGAGGTATTTTCTACCATCCCTAGCATGCGGTCGTGTTCATATTTTTGTCGTGAGAAGAGACGTATGTTGGACATATTCGTCAAGCTATCCATCAAGTTACCCACATGTTCGTTGCGTGCCTTTGAAAAAGTTTCGGCATCGCCCATTATTTTTCGCAAGAAAGTGAAGAATATAGCGGTGAAGAGGATTACCCATAGAGCTAGGATACCTCCAAAGAGCGGATGACTAACTGTGAGCGTCCCTATGGCAATAAGCACCATTAGGAAGGCACCGATGCTTTCTTCTGCGATCTGTTTGATGATCTTAATAGTGCCGTTGTTGAGGTCGTCTATTTTGTTTTGCAAGCTTCCTGCAAAATGGTTTTGAAAGTAGTCGTGAGAGTGTCCTAGGAGGTAGTCAAACATATACATCGTCACATCGCGTCGTATATAGGTTTGTAAGTATAGATCTTTATAGTCCCAGAGTCGGAAATAGAGAGGTCGGATAAGCCACAATCCTATGTACACCACAACCGGTATCATAATATAAGAAGTCAGTGCGGAGGCTTCTCCTTGAAAGTCACGCATTTTGTCGATAATGTACTTTAAGACATAAGGCGTAAGCGAAGTTTCGATCGCCCATACTATAGAGATGATTACACTGAGGGTGTACCATTTTTTGTGTCGACTGAGCATATGTCGGACGAAAGATAAGATAGAGAAAGAAGGAGTACGCATATATGTAAAAAGTAAGAGAGCGTAAAGTTAGCTTGTTTCAATCAAAAAAAAGAGAAAAATGGGGTTGGAAATGAATGATTACAAATCAAGGGAAAAGAGAGTAAATAGAGAGTGAAGAGCTATATCAAGCGGTTTTTTGAAGATCAAAAAAGTAGGTCTATTGGCAGTTTGTTTTTAAAAAATTTGCACCATCGAAAAGAAGTAGTATCTTTGTGCCCACTTACCGCTTTCTGTTGCGTCTTCGTTTTCGGGAAGGACAGGTAAAAAGATCTTTGAAAGCATGTGGTTGAAGCGTAATGTCAAAACGACATTTTAAAACCGTGAGTCAGACTCAAAGCATACTTCGTTAAGAAGTAAAAATTTTTTAGCAAGAAGAGTTTGATCCTGGCTCAGGATGAACGCTAGCGGCAGGCCTCATACATGCAAGTCGAGGGGCAGCATGACACTTCGGTGTTGATGGCGACCGGCGAACGGGTGCGTAACGCGTATGTAACCTACCTTGTACAGGAGAATAGCTTCTGGAAACGGAAATTAATACTCCATATGGTCTTTTTATCATAAGGTGAGAAGATAAAAGCTCCGGCGGTACAAGATGGGCATGCGTCCTATTAGCTTGTTGGTAAGGTAATGGCTTACCAAGGCAACGATAGGTAGGGGGTCTGAGAGGATGATCCCCCACACTGGCACTGAGATACGGGCCAGACTCCTACGGGAGGCAGCAGTAGGGAATATTGGACAATGGGCGCAAGCCTGATCCAGCCATGCCGCGTGCAGGATGACGGTCCTATGGATTGTAAACTGCTTTTATACAGGAAAAATAAGTCCTTGCGAGGACCCATGATGGTACTGTAAGAATAAGCACCGGCTAACTCCGTGCCAGCAGCCGCGGTAAGACGGAGGGTGCAAGCGTTATCCGGATTCACTGGGTTTAAAGGGTACGTAGGCGGTCTTGTAAGTCGATGGTGAAATCTAACAGCTCAACTGTTAACGTGCCATCGATACTGCTTGACTTGAGTATAGTCGAGGTGGGCGGAATTCTACATGTAGCGGTGAAATGCATAGATATGTAGAGGAACACCGATAGCGAAGGCAGCTCACTAGGCTATTACTGACGCTGAGGTACGAAAGCGTGGGGAGCAAACAGGATTAGATACCCTGGTAGTCCACGCTGTAAACGATGGTCACTCGATATATGCACTTGGGTGCATGTGTCCAAGCGAAAGCGTTAAGTGACCCACCTGGGGAGTACGCTCGCAAGAGTGAAACTTAAAGGAATTGACGGGGGTCCGCACAAGCGGTGGAACATGTGGTTTAATTCGATACTACGCGAGAAACCTTACCTAGGCTCAATGTGTATTGCCGCA
>JBCCFU010000131.1:0-3419 GCA_039029575.1 Bacteroidota bacterium
AAGAAAATATACAAAAGTGTATAAGTGAATGGAGAAAATTTTTGCAAGAGAAAAATGACCTTTTATAAGCAAGAAGGGAGGCCTAGAGAAAGGTATCTAAAGAGGCATACACGCCATCAGCAACAAAAAGAGGTTTGCTCAACAATTTTGATTAATAGCTTTTTAAAATAAAAATGCTTACCTTTTCGGAAAAAGAAATTACTATGTTTGTAAAAAGAAAATTAATCCCCATATTTTTGGTGACCCTAGTAGCGACTCCTATGGCTGTTTTTTCTACCGAACAGCATGTTGTGATTTTTTTAAAGAAAAAAAAAGAGAAAGAATATCAAAAACTCATAATGAGCGTAAATAGCTCAACAAGGAAAGTGATCTACGAGATAACCCCTTATAAAGGGGCTCTCTCACTTCTTTTCAATCAACACAAGATTATGCCATACATAGAAGACAAATACGATGTCAATGATATTTGCTATTTAACGAAAGATGATTTTAATAATAATAAAAAGGGGACAGGAAAATTGCCAATAAACAACCTCAAAAGTTATTTGAGTGATGATAAGAGTATTCTTGAGTTTATAAATGGGGAAAACTTAAAAAACGTAAAGTTCTTAACAGGAGCAGAACTAGAGAAACAAGAAGCAAAAGGTGCAAGTATAGGCATTGGTTGGATAATCTTCATAGTATGCGTAATCTTAGCAGGCTTTTCATATCTTACTCTTAAAGGAAAAAAAGATGATGTAGCTAAATAACATTAGCTCTCTAACAGAACATCCAAGGTCATATGTTTGCAACGGAGCCGTAATTATCCCTACCTTTATCGTACAAACTATTCCTTAACATGAGTCTTCTTCCTACCCTACCTGCTGGCATGCGTGACTTTGGCCCAGAGGTCATGGCGTGCCGTACCTATATGTGTGATGTCATAAGGCAAGTGTTTATCAAGTGTAAGGTTTCAGGTATAAATAGTTTATATTTAGCCACAACCTTTAACCTTACAACTTAAAAAAATTCTATGCTAACAAAACTACACGGTAGAGCAACAACTACCCCAGCGATCAGAAAAGCAATCCAAGAAAGCAAACAAACTATAAAAGCCCTCGCCCAAAAATATGGAATAAATCATAACACAGTAAAAAAATGGAAAAAAAGAACCAGTGTAGAAGATCAAAAATGTGGTCCAGAATCAAAATCAACCATACTCACCAGAGAAGAAGAAGCAATCATTGTTGCATTTAGAAAACATACACAAGCTTCTCTTGATGACTGTCTTTTTACACTTCAAAAAGTCATACCAATCTTGACACGATCCTCTTTATATCGTTGCCTCAAGCGACATAATATCAATAAACTCCCTCAAACAGAAGCAAACAAAGATGCTAGAAAAAAGAAAAATTTTGCAGCATATCTTCCAGGATATGTACATGTGGACATCACCCAAGTCTACACCGAAAAAGGGAAATTATACCTTTTTGTAGGGATTGATCGCACTACAAAATTTTGCTTCGCTCGTCTTTACAAAAATCAAACAGCCCAGACAGCTGTTACATTTTTGAGAAAAATGCAAGCCTCATTTCCCAATCTCATCACCAAAATTTTGACAGATAATGTACTTCAATTCACACGCCACAAAGGAGACAGACAAGGCCATATATTTACCCAAACATGCAAAGAACTAAGGATAGAACATGGTACAACCCAGTCGTTCTACCCATGGACGAATGGACAGGTTGAAAGAATGAATCGCACGATCAAGGAAGCTACTGTGAAAAAATTCTACTATGAAAATCATGGGATCCTTTAGAAACATCTACAAACCTTTATTGATGCATATAATTATGCGCAACCTTTGAAGGCTCTCAAAGGTCTTTGTCCGCATGAAAAAGTTTGTTTATTTTTGCGGAGTGACAAAGGAAAATCTTCGATAAATAAAAACTATAAGTTACCGAAACCTAACATCTACATACACACCTCTTTCTTCTAGCATCTCTTCCAAGTCTGGGTAGCTTATGCCGTATTTTAGGTACCAAAAAATGGCCCATATAATGATGTCTTCTTTGAATTGTCGGTCTTTAAATAGGTTCATTGTAAGCGGGGTTCAGAGGTTAAATTGAATCCCCAAAGTTAACTCTTATACCTCTATAAAATCAAGTTTGTGACAGATCCAAGTAAAGCGTATAAAAGAAAAAAAGCCATTATCATTTGCTAAAATAGTGATAGAGGCCCTATCTTTGGCTACCATCCACCCTGTAATCAGTAACCTTTCATCATGCTTATGAAAAAATTACTCTTCATCTACCTTGTTGCCACGTCCCCTCTTGCTACCATACATGGAGCTAATGTACAGAAAAAAAATACCTTGATCTCTACAAAGCGCATGTGTATGTTGATTAGGGGGCTTGTCCACCAAGTAGGAAAAAAAGCACTTCCCAAAGAGCTGGTCACTATTATCCGTAGATTTGTAACGGATTATCCTTATTTTAAGCTTGACCAAACAGTGCCTATCGACTATACTCGCGTACATAGACTAGTCGTACACAAGGGTATACCTTATGCCATAGGCGGAAACGGAAAACGTCAAATTGCAAGAGTAGATATAAAAGATGAAAAAGAGCCTATACAGATACAGTACTTCTCATGCGCAGGACACGGACATCATATAACTTCTTTGTTTTTTTGGGAAAAGTACACCATTTGTGCAACATCATTTGGCAATCTTCATATTTGCGAGATAGATCATGAAGCTAAGCAGTGCAAGAGGATCACATCTGCCAATTTGTGTTCTTATAGCATTGAAAGAATAGTGCTACACGAAGAAAAGAAAATATTATTTACAGCAAACTTGATGCCCAAGTACCAATTATCGGCCATTGACATAAGCAACATAAGAAGGCCTAAGTCGATCACGAACCTAACTGAAAATGATCTGGGAGTCAGCTGCTTAGCAGTGTACAAAGACTTCTTATTTGTATCACACCCTAGTGATCACAAGATAGGTGTGTGGAAAATTAATTATGGAAATACACAGAAAAAAGAATCGCAAGATAATTTTGATTATATGGGATACTTTTCAGTTATGGCTTTAAATAAAAAAAATTGTCTTAACAAATTGGCCATATATCAATCAGAGAAAAAGAAAGATTTTTTGATTTATGGGGATGATCGCGGTAGTATTTCCATACATTACATAAGTAAGCTTGTTAACAACATCGAAGAAGTCAAGTGGATACGCTCCTTTAGAGACCCCAAAGAAGAAGTGCATGCACTTGTCGTACAAAAAAATTATTTGTTTACTACTGATGGTGACAGGACGATTACAGTAAGAGATTTGACAGACATAGAGGGTCAAGAGCCTCCTATCCTAGCCAGTATAAAGAGAAACGCATCAGACAAAGAAGGGGATATTGCTGACTTAGCATTGT
>JBCCFU010000132.1:0-3401 GCA_039029575.1 Bacteroidota bacterium
AGTTGGGGACTTGACTTAAAAAGTGGGCCTATTTCGTAAGTTGCTTCATACTTATACTTACCTTCTTTTTTGCTAAGTTTTTCTCCTGTTAAATTTCCTTTTTTAGGCCTTATTTCAGGTTCTTTTAGAAATGGAAATTTAAACTCTTCATCTATAGGTATACTGTTAGACGAGAAAAAAAGAGGTTGTATCTCGTATCTTTTTTTTTCAGTTTCATACTCTTCTTTTTTGATTTTTTCTATCTTTTTTTGTAATGCTTTTTTTTCTTTTTTCTTTTTGGTAATGATGGCTTGATAGCGCTCGGGAAGCGGGGTCTCTGACGAGGAGGTAGATAATGAGACTTTTTCGTAGTCTGCCTTCTGCTGTTGAATGCGTTTTTCAAGCTTTTTGATTTGTTCAGGTACTCTCCCTTTGAAAAGTTTTTCGCTGTAAAAGGCTTTCTTTAAATTTTTGGGAACATCTCTGTATTCATATTTTGTAGGGATTTTAAAAGCGTCTGAGGGTATATCTTTGTTTATTTTTTGGAGTGCTCCGAATATCTTTTGACGGCTACGACCTTGATCTAGGGGGTCGATGAGAAAGATATTACCGTAGGTAATGATGCCTGTTAGTATTTTGACCACCTCTTCGATAGGTTGCCTATCATTGCCTGTCAACCCTATGATATAATCTTGTTCTCTCTTCTCTTTTTTAGAAGATTTTATTTCTTTTATATGCTGAATTTCATCAAGAAAGTCTTGTTTTGTACTGCCTTTTAACACTTTTGTAAAGACCCAGAATATGTTGGGTAGATGTCCTGTCATGTTGTCTATAACCATGTTGAGCTGTTTGATAAAATCAACAAAAAAACCACCTCTTCGGCCTGTGATGTCATTGAGTGAAATGATACAAAAGATCGATTTTATTTTTTTTGCATGCGTGATCAAGTGGTTGAGGGACGCAATATTGAATAGATTAACTTCTTTTCCTCTGCTATCAATCCAGCCAGGTGTGTCGATGTAGACAAAGGGTTTTTGAGGGTCTGAGTAAAAGCGAGGGAATAAGGTAGTGGTTTCCCCTTCATGGCCTATTTGGGGATATCTTTTTTGCCAATCTTGCAAAACAATGATCTCGTTGGTGTCTCTTCTTTCTTTTGCTAAAGGGTTTGCGCATAAATAGTTGATCGTCGTGCTTTTCCCAGATCCTGTATTGCCTATAAAAAGGATAAACTCTTTTTCTTGTGGTATAGAGTTGGGTGGGCTGCTAAGTTCATTTTTTTCTACATGATGCCAAAAATCGAGAAGATCAAAATAATCTTCTTTGAGATCTTTTTGCTTCTCTTCTTGAGAAGGTTGTTGTACTACCTCTAGGGTAAAGTCTTTGATGACACGTTTTCCTTCTTTGTCAAAGTCTGTCACGGTCAAGGTATAACTACCTCTATCTTCATTGACAGCCGTGCCGCTGAGTGTGCGTGATTTCGAGTCAAAATCCATCCAAAAAGGGATCGATGCTTTGTTTTTCTCAGTTATCTCTATGTCTAACTGACGAAACGTTTGTTTGAATGGAAGTTTTTTCTTGAAAGGATGTCCTAAAGGTATTTCCAGGGGAGAGAAACCTCTTTTCTCTTCAAGGAAGGTTGGCTCTGTAGAAGCTTTTCTTGTGTGTGGGACTGTGGCACATAACAGAAATATAAGAACTTTGAACATAGAGGGGAGGGGAGGGAATTTTTACTTGTCAAGGCAGACTTGATCGTCTTCTGAGACTTCACAGACCTCGTTTCCTTGGTAAGTGGCGTAGTGCTTGACAAAGAGGTCTAGGAGCCCATCATCTCTGTTGTATCCTTTAATCAGTTGATACGCATTTTCGATAAACCTCATGCGGTTGGATTTTCTTTGAAATATTTTTTGATATTTTTCATAGAGTTTCCTGCTTTCTGGGAGCTCCTTTTCCAACTTCTCTTTTTTTCTTTGGCAAGCTTTTTTAGTATCTTTTTTGAGTCTCTCAATATACCCGTTGACCTGAGCGATGTATTTTTCCAAACCTTCGAGTTGTTCTTCGAACTGTAGTAGATATGCTTCGTCGATATATTTATTTTTTACATAAAACTTTGCTTGTATGTTCCCTTTCAAAGGTTCTACTCCAATGTATGTGCCATATGCGGCATAGGCAGCAGCCACAGGGTTTCCTCCCAGACCTGAGATAACTGTTGCTCCCACACCTACAGTGGCAAGGTTCCCCCAGTCAATAGGCAATGTGTATTTGGCTACAAATAGCCCTTTCTCTGGTTCATGGGTTTCTACTTTATAAGATCCTCCGATATAGCAAACCTGAGGTGAGTCTTTTTCAAAAGGGAGGTCGTCGTAGCGTATTTTAGCCTTGTCACCAAAAAAATAGCTACTAACCTCTCTTTTGTATTTTCTATATAAGACAGTTTCTTCTGATCGTTTTTTGATGGTAATAATTTCTTTTTCTACGGCTTCCAATTCTTTTTTATAGGCTTTTTTTTCATCTTCTTTTTGTTTCGTTTTTTTCTGAATATAAGATGGGGGTATCTCTTTTTGTTCAAGGACGAATTGAAGTTCTTCGAGTTCTTTTTCGTCTCGCTCAATTTTCTGCTGTATTCTGAATGATCTACCAAGCAAGTTTTTTTTGACTATTTCTTCATTGGCGAGAATTTTTTGAATATTACCAGGAACGTTTTCTTCGGGGATATGGAATTCATTTTTTGAAATTGAATTTTCTATTTGGTCAAGTCTTTTAAGAACTTTTTGGCGACTTCCTCCGTTGTCTACGGGATAAATAGGAAAAACATTGCTGTACTCTATTATGCTACTAGTGATGTCTAAGGCAACCTTATCCTCTTTTTGTTCCCACACTTGCTTCCAATCTTCTTTATGCCTTTGTTTAATTGTGTTTTGGATCTCAAGTTTTGATTTTCTTAGCTTTTTTATTTCATTCATCAAACCTTCTTGGGTGGTATTAGGTAAGGGAAGTTTCGTAAAGAGCCAAAAGATATTGGGCATATGGTTGAGCACATTGCCAAGCAGAAGATTAATCTCTTTAAGAAGTGTAACAAAAACTTTACCCCTACCAGATTTAAGATTGGGCACTGAGACGACACAAAAAATGGCTTTGACAGATTTTGCATATTTTATATATTGATTGATAGAGATGCTATGGGCAAGGGCTGCCTCCTCTCCACTGGTATCGTGTAGTCCAGGTGTATCTACGTAAAAAAAAGTGTACTTTTTGCTGGTAAAAACTTGGGGAACTTTCGTTTGACTTTGACCTAGCTCATGCCCTATACCTGCTATATCAACGCCCTCTAAGGCTTTTTTAACTTCGATTACCGGGTTGATTCCACCCTCTTTATATCCCATAGTATGTCCCAGCAAATAGTTCAGGGTGGTACTCTTGCCAGC
>JBCCFU010000133.1:0-3359 GCA_039029575.1 Bacteroidota bacterium
CTCTGTCCACATGGCTCCCGGCACAGCAGCAATCATCTTCCTCAACCCCTACACTACTATCCCGTTATACTTTTCTACCAGACCGTTTGCCCTAGGATGCTGTGGCAGGATCAACTGGTGCCTCACACCAATCCTGGCGAATGGAACAAAATAAAAATTTTATACTAAAAAAAGTACAAATATCAAAAAAACGAAGCTGAGCAGGTTGCCGAAGAAGAATACTGGAATTTTATCAATCCTAAAGACAAGCAGAAAAGGACCCCCTTACAGGTTGCTGCAGAGAATAACAGCAAAGAAGTCGTAAATTTTATGATTGACTATTACAAACAAAAAAATAAAGAAGAAATGATGAAGCAAATTGGTTGGAATGATCTGCACAAATATGTATATTATAACAACATAAAGGAAATAAAAAAATTGCTCAACGAAAAACTAAATGATGAGCTCAAACAGTATCAAGTAGCGCAGTCTCTCTTCGCAGCAAAGTCCAACGTAGGAAAGGAAGAGAAAGAAAAGTTAAAGAAAGAAATAGAGAATGCCGCAAGAAAAAAACGTTGGGATTATATCAATGATAAAGACATGTTGGGAAGGACATGCTTACATCTTGCTATACAGTATAAACGCAAAAACATCGTAAATTTGTTGATTACCCCTGAGAAATTGAGATTGATGATTAATCTTAAGGACTCTATAATGGAAAAAGAATGTAGTTTCGAAACTGGTGATATCCATGCGAAAGACAAGCAAGAATGTACAATTTTGCACTATATGTTATATTATCATGTATACATAGAAAAACTGCTACATATATTAAAGCAACCAATCAATCAAACTATTATTAACAAGCCAGACAATCAGGGAAAAACCCCCCTTGATATGGCTAAAAAATCTAATAACAAAGCAATGCTCAAATGGCTGATTTGTGTAAATAAATGGACAAAATTGCACAAATATGCATTTGATGAAGACATTGATGGCATGAAAAAAATAGGATGGAAGGACATCAACGCTCAAGACCTAGTGGGCAGGACACCCTTACACATTGTCTTACAGTATGGTAACATAGAAGCCGAAAAACATGTATATCAGTATAAAATTGATTCTAATTCTTATTCTGACTCTGATTCTGATTCTGATTCTGATTCGCCTGTTAAGACAGACTCGTATTTAGACTCTGTAAAATGTCTGACAAGACATGGTGCGCTTCTCGATATCAGAGATAAAGATCTAAGGACCCCCTTTCACTATGTGGCAAAGCGTAATCAAATGATAATGAAGGTATTGTTCGAAAAAGCACTATTTGACATGATCCAAGAGCTCAAATGCGCAAAAGATAACTACGAAAAAAAGCTCGAAACGAACCCGTTAAGGAAAGAACTGTGGATGAAAGAAAAGCGCAAAACAGAAGATAACGCAAGAAAAAAATGCCTGGATTATATCAGTATTAAAGATAGATTCGGATGTACAGTTTTCCATGAAGCTGCCCATTCTCGTAACAAATGTATCATGGTATTCTTGCTGTCGGTTGGGAAAAACAAGGAATTTTTGCAAGACCGAGAGAGCCAGAGCAGGATCAATAGAAGCATCAACAAAAAAAACAAGAAAGGAATGACCGCCTTAGATATTGCTAAAAAAAATAGAGACAAAGGAATAGTAAGTTTGCTGGAAGCTGCTAGTCAAGTATGAGGAACCTTGTACTTTGGAATTGTAACACAAAAGGAACGAAATAAGCAGGACTGAAATACAAGATTTGATAAGCACCAAATTCAGCGAGAAAGCTATCTTCATAAGAAATAAGTCTGGAGATGCACTTTACTAGCCAAGGCTGTTAACAAATCAGGGAGTAATTCGCCATCCATAACGATCATAGATCGCTTGGGTGGCCAACCGCCTCCTATTTTCTTTGTCATCTTTGTAAAAGTCAGGTAATTCGTTGACAGATTCGCTACATGGGATGCCTCAAAGTAACCTATCGGGAAATTTTGAGGGAGAATAAAATACAAAAACAATTGGCTCTTTCTTTTTGCAGAACATGCTTTAATCAAACAAAAAACTAATCCTGGCGCGGATTTCCCCTTGAGCGTGAGCGAAAGGGTTCAATCCGTGCCTTGTTAGAAATAGAAAAGAAAAAGGCACGGGTTACAAACCCGCGCCAGGTGTAAATTTGACGGTAACAACATCGACCACATCAATCTTTAAATGGACTGCCTCCTAAGAAATTTTTAGAAAAAAATTTGTCAACGAATTAGTTAACCTTTACAATCTTGAGTAGACTGACGAGCATAGCGAGGAAGGCATAAGCGAAAAGAGAGACACAAAACTAAACGATACCACAAGGCACCATAGCGCCCCATCCACTCAATGATACATTTGAAAATTTGTGGTGAAGCAATTTCTTTTTAAATTAGCAACCCTTCTTAATCCTTCACCAATGAACCGCTACTTATTTTTTGCCATCTCTCTTGTTTCCCTTCTACCCCAAAGCCTTTTTAGTTCAATTATTGGTATTAGATCAGAATACAACTCTAACACCAATAACACAATCTACCAAGATGACGAAAAGAGGCAAGAACCAGAAGAAGACCAAGCATATTATCTCAGTAACCAATGTGAAGATTATGCCGAATTGCACGATGATGTACAAAGTGAAAAACTAGATAAAGTGAAAAGATTGCTGCAAGCAGCGCTATCTTACAAAGAAAAAAAGATAAAGCAAGCAAGTAATCGCTACGAAGAAGGGCTCGAAGAAAAAAAACGCCACGAAGAAGAGTCCTATCAAAAAAAGCTTCAACAAGCAAAGACCGAAGAAGAAAAACGCTACCAAGAAAAATGCAACCAAAACAGAGAGTATGATCCAAAAAAATTCAGCAAAGAATGGGAAAAAATAATAATTTTTTACGAACAACAGTTCAGTGAACAAAAAAATCTCTACAAAAATGTTTACAAGGCAATGTGCGAAGAAAAAAAACGCTACAAACAAAGACTCAAAAAGAGAAAACCCAGCAAAGGAGAATTCAGCGAAGAATGGAAAAAAATAAAAATTTTCTACGAACAAAAGTTCGACATAGAAAGGCTTAGAGAAGAAAGGCGCCATAAAGAAAAGCTCAGAGAAGAAAGAACCAACAAAGAAATACAAGCCAGAAAAGAATACAACGATTATATCAACGCCCAAGACAATTGGGGAAGGAGACCCTTACACATCGCTGTAGAATATAACCACGGACAAGAAATGGCAAAACAGCTGATAGAATATGGCGCTGATATCTATGCCCAAGATCAGAAAGGAAAAACATTTTTGCACTATATAGCACGTTATGATAGGATAAGCCTCATGAAAACATTCCTAGAAAAAATAAAAG
>JBCCFU010000134.1:0-3332 GCA_039029575.1 Bacteroidota bacterium
ATTTATATGATACCTTTTCAACCGATTAGTACCAATACTATTGAAAATAATCTTGGAGAAGAAGGTACAGGATATTATAAAAATGCATTCTGCTATTTATATGATGCACTCGAAAAAGAAAACGAAAAAGACGAAAAACGTACCATTTTAGCCCTTCTCCAGAAAAAAGCCATTGATGACTTTGTCAAAGAAGACACAAGTAAAAAAGGCCTTGACTACCTCAAAAATGGTCTTCAATACGCTGAAGAAGATTTTCAATACTTGCAAAAGCTTCAAGCTATTCCGAAAGAAGGGGATAAAAAAATAGAAGAAATCATTACGCCTCTCGAAGTCCACTTTATAAAACTGCTCGATTATGCTTATAATAAAGATAAAGACCAACTCAAGGCCGCCCTTGAAAAAGCGTACGCCGAAAGAGACAAAAACAAAGGAAGTAAGCCCGACCCACAAGAGCAAGATGACAAAAACGACGGAAGCGACACCCTCAAATATATCGGAGGCGCAGTCGCGTCCCTCTTCATCGTAGGCATCATCTACAAAATAGTCACCCATAAAAAGGCCACCACCAACGAAAGTTCATCAGAAAAAATGGAGTAGTTCTTCGGAAAACGAAAAAAATATGTAACTTTGCGCACACAAAAACCTAAAAATCGGTACCGTCAAATTTTGTCTCTCTCTTTTTAATTGCAAATGACTAGTTTTTAAATTTTTATAGTTTATTTAATAATAAAAACAATTAAGACATCTAAGTTATCCTTAACAACAATAATTAGCCATTCGCCATTTGCAACTAGCAATTTTTAAAAGACACACACTTTTCTGAACAGTACCTAAAAATCCTGCAATCCTTTCAAACCATGCCCACCTACACCATCACCGCAGCCCTGCCCTACGCCAATGGCCCCATCCACATCGGTCACTTCGCAGGTGTCTACCTCCCCGCAGACATCTACGCCCGACACCTTCGACGACAAGGACACGACATCCTCTTCATCTCAGGATCCGATGAAGGAGGAGCCGCCATCACCCTACAAGCTCACAAAAAAGGGATCACCCCGCAAACATTGGTAGACAAATACCATGCATTGAACAAAAAAGTACTCCAAGACTTTGGCGTAAGCTTCGACATCTTCTCCCGCACCACCCACCCCATCCACCACCAGATAGCCGGTGACTTTTTCTTGCGCCTATACGAAAAGGGCTTGTTAGAAAAGAAAGAAACCGAACAATATTACGACCCCGAACTCAACATCTTCCTAGCCGACCGCTACCTCAAAGGCACATGTCCACACTGTGGCTTTCAAGAAGCCTATGGCGATCAGTGCGAGTCATGCGGCACCACCCTCAGTCCAAACGAACTCCTAGACATACGCTCTACCGTCAGCAACGCCCAACTCATCAAGAAAAGAACCCAACATTGGTACCTCCCCCTCCAAACATATCAAGATTTTCTCAAAGAGTGGATCTTAGAAGGTCATCCAGACTGGAAGCCAAACGTCTACGGACAATGCAAATCATGGCTTCAAGCTGGCCTTCGCCCCCGCGCCATCACCCGCGACCTCAACTGGGGCATCCCACTACCTTTGCCTAATAGCGAAGGGAAGGTGCTATACGTCTGGTTTGAAGCCCCCATCGGCTACATCTCTGCCACACAAGAGTGGGCCAAAGAAAACAGCAAAGAATGGGAGAAATATTGGAAAGATCCAGACACCCGCCTCGTTCACTTTATCGGAAAAGACAACATCGTTTTCCACTGCCTCATCTTCCCCACTATGCTTAAAGCCCATGGCGACTATATCCTCCCACATAACGTCGTAGGCAACGAGTTTATGAACCTCGAAAGTCAAAAAATATCGACCTCCCGCGATCACGCTATATGGCTACACGAATTTCTACAACAATATCCAAACGCACAAGATGTCTTACGCTACGTCCTCTGCGCTAATATGCCAGAAACCAAAGACAGCGACTTCACATGGGACGACTTTAAAATAAAAAACAACAGCGAACTAGTCGCCATCTTTGGCAATTTCATCCACCGCACCCTTGTCCTTATACATAAATACTTTCAAGGGAACACTTCACCTTTGGACAAACTCCTCCCCATAGATAAAGAGACTATGGTCAACACCACTGCCTTGGCCTACCAAGTGATCCAACACCTAGACACCTGCAAGTTTCGAAAAGCCCTCACCTGCTGGATGGACATCGCACGGCTGGGCAACAAATACCTTGCTGAGAACGAACCTTGGAAAATATATGCCGACGACCCCGCACGTGTAGGCACTATACTCCATGTCGCACTAGAACTCATCATTCATCTCACCTACCTAGGCGAACCGTTCTTACCTTTTACTTGTGACAAACTTACCCAGATGATCAACCTCCCTTCCAACACTTCTTACGATGCCCATCGCTTCGATTACCTCCCTATCGGCCATCAGCTAGAAGAGCCTAAACTCCTCTTCGAAAAGCTTGATGAAACACTTTAACAAAAAATACGCTGAAAATTAGTACAAGACACTTCCTTTTGATACCGTTCTGATGTAAGGTCCCTAAAATATCCTTTAGAAAGCTTACTTTACACTTATGGACACATCTTCTTTTCTGGTGAGCAGGGACTGCTCATGAAGGTTGAAAGGGTATCTCTTCTGCTTATATTCATGCGCACAACCCCAAGCCTAATCACCATACCAAAGCATGCCTAAAGCCATAGCAAACATCACCAAGTCTTCTATCAATGTTATTAAGCTCATTGGCAGGTTGAATACATCGCCCAAACAGGCACATTTTATCTTTCTTTTCGAAAAAACGCTTTCAGCTACACCGACAGTACTCACCAGCATGATCACGGCTGTAGCAAGGTTCGTATAAAAAGGTTGCCAGTGAATCAAGTAAAATACGCCTAAAATCAACTCTAAAAAAGGGTAAATGTACCCCCAAGCGTACCACCTTTTCGCAATGACATCATACATACGATACGATAGAGAAAAACCTTCTAGGTTGAGAAACTTAAAAAAAGAGAAAACAATAAAAAAGGCCGCCATAAAATGCCTCATCCACATTTTTACATTAAAATGGTCGAAACGATACTGCACAAGGAGTGTTACCCCGATGATAAAAGAGACCACCAAAACCAAAGGTTTATAGCTTTCGCGACTTTGATACGATGGATTAGATGCTCCTTGCAGGTTGCTTGTGGGATCACGCTTCATAGGAGATATCGTATATTCACCTACTTTGGCTAGGTGAAGGTTGGCTTGCTGGAGATCTAAGGTATGCTCCCCTTGGATGGTGACTTGAGGAGCGCTGAGCTGAACGTCCACTTTACC